>JBDTTO010000716.1:0-2722 GCA_039930585.1 Gemmatimonadaceae bacterium | reverse complement strand
CTTGACGATATCTGGTTGAGTTTTTATCCCGGCGCAAAGATTGGCGTGCTTGGTGCAAACGGCGCGGGTAAATCCAGCTTGCTGCGCATCATGGCGGGCGTGGATCAGGATTTTCAGGGCGAAGCGTGGGCCGCTGCCGGCACCAAGATTGGTTACCTGCCGCAGGAACCGCAGCTCGATCCCGCACTCGATGTGCGCGGCAACGTCGAACTCGCTGTCAAAGCGCAGCGCGATCTGCTCAATGAATTCAACGACATCAGCATGAAGTTTGCTGAACCCATGAGTGATGAAGCCATGGACAAGTTGTTGAACCGTCAGAGCGTCGTGCAGGAACGCATTGACACGCTCGATTTGTGGAATCTCGACAACAAGATCGAGATCGCGATGGACGCATTGCGTTTGCCACCAGGCGAAGCGGATGTGGAGACGCTGTCGGGTGGTGAACGTCGTCGTGTTGCATTGTGTCGCGTGTTGCTTGAACAGCCTGACATGTTGCTGCTGGACGAACCCACCAACCATTTGGATGCCGAGAGTGTGGCGTGGCTCGAGCGATTCCTGGCTGATTTTCCGGGAACCGTTGTAGCAATTACCCACGATCGTTATTTCCTGGACAACGTCGCGAAGTGGATTCTCGAACTCGATCGCGGCAAGGGCATTCCGTGGGAAGGCAACTACTCAAGCTGGCTTGAGCAGAAGAAAAATCGTTTGCATTTGGAAGAAAAAACGGAATCAGCGCGCCAGCGCACGTTGCAGCGCGAACTCGATTGGGTGCGTTTGGCACCACGCGCGCGACAGGCCAAGAACAAGGCGCGTATTCAGGCGTTTGAAGAGCTTGAATCCGAAGCGCAGGCTGAGAAGGTGAGCACGAATGAAATCGTGATTCCCGTGCCGCCGCGTCTTGGTAACGATGTGGTTATTTCGAAGGGATTAACCAAAGCCTACGGCGACAAGCTGTTGTACGACGATTTGAACTTCTCGTTGCCGCGCGGTGGCATTGTTGGCGTGATCGGTCCAAACGGTGCCGGTAAAACCACACTGTTTCGCATGATCATCGGCACGGAAAAACCGGATGCCGGCTCGCTCAAAGTTGGTGAGACCGTGCACCTCGGCTACGTCGATCAGTCACGCACGCTTGATGGAACCAAGACCGCGTGGCAGGAAATTTCCGGCGGCGTTGAACAGATCATGGTTGGAAAACGTGAACTCAATTCACGCGCGTATCTGTCGTCGTTCAACTTCAAGGGCGTTGATCAGCAGAAAAAAGTTGGCGATCTCTCGGGCGGAGAACGCAACCGGTTGCACTTGGCCAAGACATTGATGGCGGGCGCGAATGTTTTGCTGCTTGACGAACCAACGAACGATCTGGACGTCGACACGCTGCGCGCGCTGGAAGTTGCGTTGCTCGACTTCGCGGGATGCGCGGTTGTGATTTCTCACGATCGTTGGTTTCTGGATCGCGTGGCGACGCACATTCTCGCGTTTGAAGGTGATTCGGAGACCGTGTGGTTTGAAGGCAACTACGGTGCGTACATCGAAGATCTGAAACGGCGCAAGGGCGCCGATGCGGATCAGCCGCATCGCATCAAGTACAAGCCGCTGGTCCGATAACAAACGCAAACAAAACGCCGCCCCGATCAGTATCGATCGGGGCGGCGTTTTTTTACGCGTCTTGCTTATGCCGCCAATCGCGGACGAAGCACTGGTGTCTCGCGATGAATTTCCTTTTCCGGAGCCACGTCGTCATGGCTCGGAATTTCGTCTTCATTCAAATACTGGAACCGCGACACAATGTTCTGCAGGTTGCTGGCCATACGGGCCAGTTCTCCAGCCGCATTCTGCGTGTCGGCGCTGCCCGACGTTGTGCTCTGAGCTGCGGCTGCCACTGCGGTGATGTTCTGCGCAATTTGCACGCTGCCCTTGGCGGCTTCTTCAACGTTGCGTTCCATCTCGCTCGTCGTTGCGGTCTGTTCTTCCACCGCGCTGGCAATTGAGTTCTGCGCGTCGTTGATCTGCGCAATGATGGTGGTGATCCGGGAAATCGCATCGATCGCCGCTTTCGTATCCGCCTGGATCACATCGATCTTCTGGCTGATGTCTTCGGTGGCTTTCGCAGTTTCCTTCGCCAACTCCTTCACTTCGTTTGCTACGACTGCAAAGCCCTTGCCCGCTTCACCGGCACGAGCGGCTTCAATTGTTGCGTTGAGAGCGAGAAGATTGGTCTGTTGCGCAATCGACGTAATGACCTTGACCACGTTACCAATTTCGGCGCTGCTCTGACCAAGCTGCGCAATGCTCTTGTTGGTATCTTCGGCCATGCTGACGGCCTGGCTTGCAACGCGGGCGGCGTCGGAGCTGCCACGTGCGATTTCACGAATCGTCACGGACATTTCGTCAGTCGCTGTTGCGACGGTCTGCACGTTGCGGCTTACCTGTTCCGCTGCGGCCGACACTGCATCAGCCTGTGATGCGGTTTCGCTGGCGTTGTCACGCATACGAACACTGACCACTGAAAGTTCTTCGGCTGAACCGGCAAGTGCATGTGCGTTTGAACCAATCTGCGACATGCTGCGGCTCATGCTGTTGAGCGCTCGGTTGAGCGCACTTGCCATCTGGCCGATTTCATCGGTTGATGAAACAGTTAACCGCTGCGTCAGATCACCTTCGGCAACCGTCAGCAGTACACGTGCGGCTTCGCGCAACGGACTCTGAATGATGCGCGCCA
>JBDTTO010000715.1:0-2727 GCA_039930585.1 Gemmatimonadaceae bacterium | reverse complement strand
CCACATTCCGAGGGGTTGCGCGACCGGATCTGGTGGGGCTCGGCGTCTAACGCGACGGCCGTGTGGGCAGCAGAGCGCGGGATGAATCTGCAAAGCTCGACGCTCAAGCAAGACGAATCGGGCGAGCCCTTTCACGTGCAGCAGGCGCGTCAGATACGCATTTACCGGAAAGCCTGGGCCGATGCCGGACACACGCGCGAGCCGCGCGTCTCAGTGTCGCGATCCATTTTCGCGCTGATGAATGACATGGACCGCGCGTATTTCGGTCGAGACGAAAGCAGCGATCAGGTCGGCGTAATCGACAATATGCGCGCTGTATTTGGCCGGACGTATGCGGCAGAGCCGGAGGCATTAATCGAAGAACTCAGAAACGATGAAGCCATTGCAGAAGCCGACACACTGTTGCTCACGGTGCCCAACACCCTCGGCGTCGACTACAACGCGCATGTGATTGAATCAATCCTCACGCACGTTGCGCCGGCGCTGGGGTGGCGGTAAGCGAACTACAAGATCAGGAACCCTTGATCACGCCGCATGCAATGCGATCGCCTGAATTGCCGGACGGATCCGTCTTGTAATCATCCGCTTTTGCGTGCACAACAACTGCAGCGCCGTCGGCATCCATGAGCATGTCGGCACCATGAAGCGATCCGCCCATGGTTGTGATCTGCACCGTCGCCGTGCTGTCGGCGCCAACAGTGATGTTCATCATGTCGCCCAGGTGCGGGCCGGCCGGATTGTCCTTGCCGTGCATCTTTGTGGTCGGATTCCAGTGTCCGCCCGCGGTCGTGTATGCGGGGCCCTCACACATGCCAACCGTGTGAACGTGAATGCCGTGATCGCCAGGAGCGAGACCTTTCAGCGTGCCACTCACGGTGATGCCACCGCTTCCATCCGCCAGCGTCAGCGACCCCAGTTCGTGGCCAGCGGCATCCATTACCATCGCCGTAGCTCCCGCTGGCGTGCTGGGCGCCATACTCGCCGCCTTGGCCGCGCTGTCAGCCTGAGCTGCCGAGTCGGCCGCGGCTTTGTTTTCCTTGGGCCCGCAGCCGGTTACGACGATGGCACAGGCGGTGAGGATCATTGTTGCACGCATCTGAGATCTCCCGAATGATGATGAACGGTGGCGAAGCGCACGGCGTGAGGGTCGCCGCGCACGACAGTCAGTATACGCAAACGGAAGAATCGAGTGCACTTGTTTTTGAAAGGAAATGTGTGATACGCGCCGAATCGCGTCTCGGGCGCGAGGAATCTCCTCCTGTCCTCGTCGCACTTTCGAAGACGTTACGTTTGCAGTCAACTTCAGGCGGAAACGAACTGCTTTTATCAATTATTCCAGCACTCCACACGATGCGTCTTTCAGCCGCTACTCTCGCGCTTCCGTTCGCACTGTTCGTGGCTGCGCCCGTTTGCGCGCAGACATCGCTCGTTCAGGGCTCCGTGTTTGCCGATCAGAATCGCAACGGCCGGCGCGACCCGGGCGAACGTGGATTGGCGAACGTCAGTGTGTCGAATCAGGACGCTGTCGTCACAACCGACTCCGCAGGTGAATTTCGGATCGCGCGCGGACCGAACGACATCGTGTTTGTCTCCGCACCGGATAACTATCAAAGCGTTGGACGATTTTGGAGAAGCGTTTCCGACTCACCAACCCGCGTTGAGTTTGCATTGATACCGGCACGGTCGCCGGACGTGTTCACGTTTGCGCACGCGTCTGACACGCACATCTCGCCGGCTTCGGTCAACCGCACGCAACGATTGCGAACACTCGTGGACTCAATGCGTCCCGCGTTTGTGCTTATCGCGGGAGATCTCGTAAAGGACGCGCTGCGTGTTTCCGAAACAGAAGCAACGTCGTACTACGATCTTTTCATGCAGGAATTCGGTCACTTCGCAACGCCGGTGTTCACGGTTCCCGGCAATCATGAAAACTTTGGTATCGAACAGAAGCTGTCGCATGTCGATGCGTCGAATCCGCTCTTCGGTCGCAGTATGTATCACCATTACCTCGGTCCCGACTACTACTCGTTCACGTATGGCGGCGTGCACTTCGTCGGCCTCAACACCGTCGACATCGACGGCCCGTCGTACTACGGTCACGTCGACAGCTTGCAACTCGCGTGGCTGGCGCGAGATCTCGCACGCATTCCATCAACGATGCCCGTCGTGACGTTCGATCACATTCCGATGGCAAGTACAATGGAAACTTTCGGCGGATATACTGACTCACCGCCTGCGCCCACGCTGATTACCGTGCGCGGGAAAACTGTGTTTCGTCATGTCGTATCGAACGCTGCAGAAGTGCTCACGGTTCTTCGCGTGAGACCGCACGTTCTCGCGCTTGGCGCTCACATACACGCCGGTGAAAAAATCTCGTATGAAATTGACGGCGTGAAAACCCGATTCGAGCAGAGCCCGGCGGTGATCGGGCCATCGCAGCGTGGTCCGCTGACGTTTCCGTCGGGGTTTACGATTTACACGGTGCGGAAGGGTGTGATTGATGCCGGACAGTTCGTTCCGATTGTGGTGCCGGCGACGGCTCGCCCCCACGATTAACACTTCGAGAAGGTGACGCCGAGCTCGATGTTGCAGTTCGTTATCGAATTATCGTGACGCGTTCGAAAATTATCGTGCGCGAGTTCCAAGTTCTCGCTGCACCACTGTGCGCTCACTGTGCTCGAACGCATCCGCAAACGAAGAGATCTCCAACTCGCTCATTCCAAGTGA
>JBDTTO010000714.1:0-2728 GCA_039930585.1 Gemmatimonadaceae bacterium | reverse complement strand
TTTGCCGATCTGAATTTTGACATCGGCTTTTGAATTCGTGAGCGCCTGTGCGTCGGTGTTGACTGAAATGAATTCGACGCCTTCCAGGTGTTCTTCGATCATGCGATTGACTGCGTTACCACCACCTCCGCCCACACCCACCACTTTCATGCGGGCGTTTTGGGCGACGTTTTCTTCAAACTCGAAGGGCATGCGTGGGAGCTCCATTGGGGCCGGACGTGGTTCTGGGTTGATCGCGCCTTCAAGCTCGAAGTTCATTCGAATGAAATCGGGGGTGAGCTTCGACGAGTTCTTCGGCGAAAGCGCTGGCAGGATGTGATGCGTCGACAGAGTTCAATCGACGACACACGCATATGAAGTCGGGGCGGAATATAGAAGAGCATTTTCAATCACGCGAGCAATATTTTGATGCATTTTCACTCTGTAACTTGCAATTAACATCACATTTTTATTCAACATTTTCCGCAACAACAAACAATTGTGACACTCATTCGCAGCCATGCCCTCTCGCTGCGAATGAGAACTGCGTCACATCTAGAAGAAATCCTGCAACCACGTCTTCACGCGCCCTGCGATCTTATCCACACCAGCGCCGCCCATCGACGACGGACGACGCGCGACAACTCCACCAAGCGCGATGCGATGTGCGCCATATAACGCCAAACCGCAAACCGTCGCGAAGCGCGGTTCTGCCACGCTTTCGCGCAAACCCGTGAGTTTTGCGTGCGGCACGCCAATGCGAACACCAACACCAAACACGTCCGCTGCGAGTTCGGCGATGCCATCCATCGCCGCGCCGCCACCAGTCAACACCATGCCGGCGTTCAGGCGACCGGCGTAACCCGCGGTCTTGAGATCGCGCTGCACGAGATCAAACACTTCGTCCATGCGCTGATGGATGATGTGCGACATGAGCTCACGTGACAGATGACGTTCACCATGCGTGGCCGTGGCCGGCACGGCGATGAGTTCATCCGCGCTCACCATCGGTTCGTACGCGCAGCCATACGCTTCCTTCAACTGCTCGGCATCACTCTGCGTGACGCCAAGTCCCTGTACGAGATCGGCCGTAACTGAATTGCCGCCGTAGGGGATTGTGCCCAGGTGACGGATTTTTCCCTCATGGAAGATCGCGAGGTCCGTTGTACCTGCGCCAAGTTCGAGGAGCAGAACGCCGAGCTCTTTTTCTTCTTCGGTGAGAACTGCGAGCGCGCTGGCCAGCGGTTCAAGCACAAGTTCTCGCGTTTTGTAGCCCGCTTTCTCGATGCTTTTTCGAAGGTTCATCGCGGGCGATGTGCCAATCGTGATGAGGTACATCTCGGTTTCGAGGCGCGTGCCGATCATGCCGACGGGGTCGCGAATGCCCAGGTTGTTGTCGACGCGATACTCCTGAGGAATTGCATGCAGCAGTTCGCGATCCTGCGGAATGTTCATCGCGCGGGCGACTTCGTTTACGCGTTCGACGTCGGTGCGGCGGATTTCATCGCTGCTGATTGCGACCACGCCCGTTGAGCTGATGGCGCGAACGTGTTCACCCGCAATACCGACGTACAGCGAATCCGGAATGACGCCGGCGACGCGAGTGGCCTCTTCCAGCGCTTTCTTGATGGAGTGCGTGGCTTCTTCGATATCGGAAACGACGCCGCGTCGGAGACCCATTGTTTTGGTGCGTCCAACGCCCATGATGCGAAGAATGGGCGCGCGCGGCAGATCGCCCTGCACTGCTGCAACGAGCGCAGTGGTGTTGGCGGTGCCGATGTCCAGCGCGGCGACGATTGGATCAGTGGTCATGGAGTTCTTGCAATCACCTGGTCCTGAAAGCGCAGATCGAGTTCAACAACATGCTGATTCTGCTGCGCCAGCGTTTCTTCCACCCGTAATATGTCGCCGAGTCGGTCTACGGTCACGTCGTCGCGTGTGCGAACTACGACTCCCTTCAGTTGCAGCCAGAATTCCCGGCGGTTTACCCTACGAATTTCGACGACGCGCGCGTACATGCGAGGTGCGTCTTCGCGGAGTCCGTCAAGAAAGCGCAAAATCGCCGTATCGGCAGTTGCCGCAATTGGTACGTCAATCGATTTGTGTGCGGGGTCGATGGGCAGCACCGTACCCGAAGCACCGACCGGAACCAGCGCGCCTTTGTCGGGCACGAGGGCGACAGGCATGCGTTCCACGATCGAGACGACCACCGTCGAAGGCATGGTGCGTGTGATGTCGACCGATTGCACCATGGGATGTTTGGCGACACGCGCGGCGTACGCGTCGAGGTCGTCCCAGATTGAAGCTGTGCTGTCGAGTGCGAGTTTTGCGACCAGCTCTGACGGATTCACGTAACGCACGCCGTCGAATTCGACTTTCCGCACGCGAAAGTAGTCGAGCTTGGCGAGTGATTGTGGTCCCCACCACGGCGTTGAAGCGACGGCGCCCGCAACGATCACAAACAGCACACGAAGCGTCCAGCGCAGCCAGCGCGGGCGTTCGGATGTAGTTGGTGATTCGAGTGGGGTCGCGGTCATGAGGGTTTTAGCGGGGCAGAGATTTCGATGGGGTCAGAGTTTTTCAATGGGGTCAGAGTCGCCGAAAAACGGTACGAGTTTCGTCGGCAGATTCTTCCGGACATCAGGGGGTCAGAGTCGTAGATTCGCACAACAATTCGTCCCGCTCCGAATGGCGGACCGATCAACGACTCTGACCCCCTGATGTCTTTCCAATTTTCTGCGACTCTGAC
>JBDTTO010000713.1:0-2730 GCA_039930585.1 Gemmatimonadaceae bacterium | reverse complement strand
ACGCACACCCTCCAGCTGGTGACACAATACGACGGAGGGCGATTCTCGGGCTGGCAGCGACAGCACGACGCCCGCACCGTTCAGGGCGAAATCGAATCGGTCCTCGCCCAGATAACCGGCGATCACGTCGCGGTCGCGGGCGCCGGACGCACCGATACCGGGGTGCACGCAACCGGACAAGTGGCCAGCATTCGCGTTCCGCCACGCTGGACGCCCGAGGCCATCCGACGTGCATTAAATGCAATGCTGCCCGACGATATCTGGATCGCCGAGGCGCACCGAATGGCGCCGGAATTTCATGCCCGATTCAGCGCAATGGCGCGGCGATACAGTTATCTTGTGGGATCGGACGAAGCCGCACGATCGCCATTTCGCCGTAAGTACGAGTGGGCCATTCGCCTGCCGCTCGATCCTGAGGCGCTGGCCGCAGAGAGTGAAGTACTGTTGGGAGAGCACATTTTTCGAGGGTTTGCCAAGGCCCGCACGGCGCCTGCCGGTGATGACCATCGCTGCATCATTCATGAAGCGCGATGGAAACCACGCGAGGGCGGCTGGGAGTTCGAGATCGAAGCAAACCGCTTTCTCCATCATATGGTGCGCTTTCTTGTTGGAACGATGATCGACGTGGGACTGGGCCGCAGGCCGCGAGGCACGATCGCGCGGCTGCTTACCGCAACCGACAATCTCGACGCTTCATCCATCGCGCCCGCGCACGCGCTCACGCTCCGTGCTGTGCGATATCCGCCCGCACTGTATCTCCCCAACGAATGACGCGCGTGACGCAATGTCCACACGCGTGTTGGATTTCGGTCAACGTATGAGCATGAAACGAACAACAAGCGTACTGCTGGCGTCGCTGCTCGTCGCCGGATGTGAAGGTGCAAACCCATCCAAATCGGTTGCGCAGGCACGCACACTTCCTGCACCACCTGCCACCGCTGCCGCGATTTCGGCCTCGCGGCGCACCGCAATTACGACGGCGGTTGAACGTGTTTCAGCCAGCGTCGTTACGGTGCAGACGGAAACCGTTGAGAAAGTACAGCCGGACATGTTCAGTCTCATGTTCGGAAACGGTGGCGCTGGTGAGCGTCGGAACGCCGGCATTGGTTCTGGGTTCATCATTCGCGCGGACGGTGTCGTAGTCACCAACGCGCATGTTGTTGCCGGCGCCACGAAAGTTTCGATTGCAATGCGCGACGGCACAACGTACCCGGCCGACGTCGTTGGTGTTGACGAAACAAATGATCTCGCTGTGGTCAAAATCAAAGCGAAAGATCTTCCGGTTTCTCCACTTGGGACTTCGTCCGACTTGTTAGTGGGCGAATGGGCCATCGCCATTGGTAATCCGTTCGGATTCGTGCTGGGCAACAGCGAACCGAGTGTGTCGGTTGGTGTGATCAGTGCCGTCGGACGAAATCTTGCGGGACGCAACGAAGGTGGCGGTGTTTATCTCGACATGATTCAAACGGATGCCGCAATCAATCCGGGAAATTCCGGTGGACCGCTGATTAACGCGCTCGGTGAAGTGATTGGCGTGAACAGTTCCATCTATTCACCTAGCGGTGGCTCAGTCGGTTTGGGTTTTGCAATTCCGATTGATCGGACGAAACGGATTGCCGAAGATTTGCTTGAACACGGATCGGTGCGTCAACCGTGGGTTGGCGTGCGATTGCAGGCAAGCGATGTGCAAAGCGCGCGCGAAGCCGCGACGGTCGGTGCTGTAGTTGGTCGTGTTGTGCCGGGATCGCCAGCCGAGAAAGCAGGATTGAAAGACGGCGATCAGATTTTGCGCGCGGGAACGCGTGCGGTAAAAAATCCGTTTGACTGGGAAGCACGCTTGCTTGATTTGCGCGTTGGTGAATCGATTCCCATCACGATCAAGCGCGGTGTTCGCGAATTGACGATGCCACTCACCGTTGCCGATGCGCCCGAAGTTGGCGCAACAACCGTGACGATCGCCAAGGAAATCGACCTCATTACACTGACGGCACAAATCAAGGGCGAGCGTGGCATCAGCGCGGGTGCTGGAGCCGTCGTCACGAAGGTTTCGCAAAACGTCGCCGATCGAATTGGCCTGCAGGCAGGCGATGTCATTGTATCCGTCAACAACACGCGCGTTACCGGCGCCGAGCAGGCGTCAAGTTTGATTACGCGCGCGAGTGCACAAGGACCTATCTACTTGTATTTCGAGCGCGGGCGTCGCCTGCTGCAGACTCCTCCATTCTCCCTGCGCTGATACTACGTGTCCGGTTACGACAGTTATACATCGCCACTTTCTGAACGATACGCTTCACCAGCCATGCTCCAGCTTTGGGGCGGGCAAACACGTTACAGCCTGTGGCGCGAGCTCTGGCTTGCACTCGCCGAATCACAACGCGCACTCGGCATCAACATCCCCGATGCCGCGATCAACGAAATGCGTGCGCATCAAACCGACATCGATTTCAAAGCGGTTGCTGACTACGAGCGCCGGTTTCGTCATGACGTAATGGCGCACGTGCACGCATTTGGTGTTGTTGCTCCGGCTGCGGCCGGTCATATCCATCTCGGTGCAACGAGTTGCTACGTCACCGACAACGCCGAATTGATCCTGATGCGTCGCGGTCTCGAGATTCTGCGCGAGAAGATTGTTCGCATCATGACGTCGTTGGCCGAGTTTGCGCGTGAGTATCGCGAGATGCCGGCGTTGGGTTACACGCATTTGCAGCCCGCGCAACTCACGACTGTTGG
>JBDTTO010000712.1:0-2733 GCA_039930585.1 Gemmatimonadaceae bacterium | reverse complement strand
TGGACGACGATTGAACGCGTGAAAGTCAAATAAAAACGCCGGCGCTGCGATCGTATCTGCACTCTGTTCGATGCCAGGCGTGAACAGAGTGTCTGAATGAACTATCTACTGCAGTCGATGTAGAGTGAATGACTCTCGAGGAGGTGGGAAAATGGGCACAATCGTAGTGCAGGCATTCCTCACCCTCGACGGTGTCATGCAGGCGCCGGGCGACACGAACGAGGATCGCGAAGGCGGCTTCGAACACGGAGGATGGCAGCTGGATTATGACGCACGCATGGACAAGGCCAACGAATGCTCAGACGTCGTCAGCGAGTGGGAGAGCAAAACCAACACCCTGCTCCTTGGCCGAAAGACGTACGTCATGTGGGCAAAGGCGTGGGGGGTGTGGGATGAAAATGCCCCGGGCCTGACCGGTGAGCTGACCAGACGTTACAACCGTGTTCCGAAATACGTTGCGTCGGGCACGCTTACCAAACTCGATTGGAAAAATTCGCATCTCCTCGATAATGATGTGCCGGCGGCGGTGAAGAAGTTGCGCGCAGAGCGCGAGGGCGAGATTCGCATTTGGGGTAGCTCGCAACTGATCAAGTCACTGGCCGAACACAACCTGATCGACGAGTACCGGCTCGTTCAGTATCCGATCGTGCTGGGCACTGGCAAGAAATTATTTTCCGACGGATTCACGCTCAGCCAATTCAAGTTGGCCGAGTCGCGTGCGCTCAAATCGGGAGTGGTGATCAATACGTACCGACGTAGCGAATAACTTGCTCGACCGACGCGCGGACCTGGTTACTTAGGCGCCCCAAGCACCACGCTGTCGGCCACGCGTGGTGGTTTACGCTACGACGGCCCCCCCGCTTCTCGCCATTCGCATATCCTCGAAGTAAGCTACAAAACGTCATCAAAGCCGACGGTCTCACCGGTAGTTTTGCACGCGCCGGCGCAGAGACTCTAGACACCCCGCCGAGAAGCACATGAGCAAATACACGCTGAACGTGAATGGGCAGTCCCGCACGGTTGACGTTGAACCGGATACGCCATTGCTCTGGGTGCTCAGAGATTCGCTGGAACTGACCGGCACAAAATTCGGTTGCGGCATCGGTCAGTGCGCCGCATGCACGGTGCATCTGAACGGCGTGCCCACGCGCTCGTGCCGCACCGCGATCTCGGCGGTCGGCGTATCTCGCGTGACCACGATTGAAGGGCTCGATGCCGCGCAAAAACATCCCGTGCAAGACGCGTGGTGCGAACTCGACGTGCCACAATGCGGGTACTGCCAGGCCGGACAGATCATGGCGGCGGCCGCGTTGCTCAAAAACAACGCGCATCCGAATGACGCGGACATCGACGAGGCAATGTCACGCAACTTGTGCCGCTGCGCGTCATACACGCGTATTCGCGCCGGCATCAAACGCGCCGCAGAACTCGGCTCGGCGAACAGTGCGACCAACGGGAAACGATAATGAAACCGTCCGCTGAAAGTCCGAACATGGAACGTCGCAACTTCATCAAAGTGAGTGCGCTGGCCGGCGGTGGATTGTTGGTTGGCAGTTACTTCACCTTTGGGAGCGCTGCTGCGCTCGCTGAAGGCGCACCTGCCACCGCTGTCGATTTCACTCCCAATGTGTTCGTGAGCATTGCGCCAAGCGGAGCCGTCACGCTCATCGCGCCGAATTCCGAAATGGGACAGGGCATCAAGACATCGCTCCCGATGATCGTGGCCGAAGAGCTGGATGTGAAATGGGAGCAAGTCACGGTGACGCAGGGCGATTTGAACCCAGCGTACGGTCGCCAATTCAGCGTAGGCAGCGGATCAACAACCGGAAATTTTGCGCCGATGCGCCGCGCGGGTGCAACGGCGCGTGCGTTGCTCATCGAAGCGGCGGCGCAAACGTGGGGAGTTCCCGCGGGTGAGTGCAGCACCGAACAAGGTGTTGTAGTTCACGCAGCTTCCAATCGACGTGCGACGTACGGTTCGCTCGCGACGAAGGCCGCAACACTCACAGCGCCCACCAATGTTTCACTCAAGGATCCGAAAGATTTCAGGTTGATCGGCACGCGCGTGCCTGGTGTTGACAATCGGAAAATTGTTTCGGGTGCACCGTTGTTCGGCATTGACGTAAAGCTTCCAGGCATGATGTACGCGACGTATTCGAAGTGCCCCGTGTTCGGTGGAAAAGTTGGCACTGCAAATCTGGACGAAGTGAAAGCGCGTCCTGGTGTGCGCGATGCATTCGTGCTCGACAATATTGCAGGACTGCCATCGGGCGTGGCCATTGTCGCAGACTCAACATGGAATGCGTTCAGCGCAACCAAAACGCTTCGCGTGCAGTGGAACGAAGGGCCGCAAGTTGCGCAGAACAGCATCGATATGGCGAAACAAGCTGCCGATCTCGCGAAGGCAACTCCTCCTGCTGCGTTGCCCGAAGGCGCAAAAGTTATTGAGGCGGTCTATCACTATCCGTTTCTCGCACACGCCACTCTCGAACCGCAAAACTGCACCGCGCTGTTCAAAAATGGTGTGATGGAAATGTGGACCCCGACGCAGATTCCGGCGTCAGGACAGGGTCTTGTCACGCAAGGACTCGGCTTAGCAGCAAAAGACATCGTTGTACACATCACGCGACTGGGCGGCGGCTTTGGACGGCGCGGCAGCAATGAATTTTCAATTGAGGCGGCCGCCATCGCGAAGAAACTTGAAGGCACGCCCATTAAACTCACGTGGACGCG
>JBDTTO010000711.1:0-2734 GCA_039930585.1 Gemmatimonadaceae bacterium | reverse complement strand
CATGCACGGATATGCAGTGGCGCGGTGGGTCGGTGACACCACCGGTGACGATCTCGTCGTGGAAGAAGGCGCCCTCTACACCGCACTGCATCGGCTCGAGAAGCGCGGGTTTCTGGGCGCAGAGTGGGGACTCTCCGAAAACAATCGCAAAGCCAAATTCTACAAACTCACACCGGCCGGCCGACGCGAACTCGTTGCGGCATCCGACCGCTTCAAGCGCTACACGAGTGCGGTGTTCAAAGTGTTGCAAACCGCGTGAGGAATTTCCATGACCAACGGAAAATTCCGGCGCCTCTTTCGCCTCGATAACGATCGCACGGACGTCGAACGCGCGGTTGATGACGAGCTGCAGTTTCATTTCGAACTTGCGATGCGCGATCTCATGGCAAAAGGATTGTCAGAGGGTGACGCGCGAACGCAGGCAGAAGTGCGCTTTGGTGATGTTGAACGCACGCGGTCCGGACTGAAAGCCATTGACGGCGCCCGTGTCCGGGAGTCGCGTCGTTCTGAATGGCTAGCCAACATCGTGCAGGACGTTCGTTACGCATTGCGCGGATTGAAACGCAATCCGGTTTTTTCCATTGCGGTCGTTACCATTCTCGCACTTGGCATTGGTGCGAATGCGACAATGTTCGGCATCGTGGATCGCCTCCTGCTGCGTGCACCTGAATTTCTGGCGTCACCGGAACGCGTGCAGCGCGTGTATCTGCACATGATTGTCAGTGGGCGACCATTTTATGGAATCAGCTCCAGCTATCATCGGTTTCGCGACCTCACCGATTCATCCAACACTGTCGAAGTTGCGGCAGGCCTGTGGATGCCCACGCTCGCGGTCGGCGCACAGAATGCACGCGAACGACGCGTGGCGTATGCAACCGCGAGCTACTGGCGACTGTTCGACATGCGACCGGCCCTCGGTCGATTTTATACGCCGAACGAAGACATGCCAACCAGTGCCGCAAACGTTGCGGTTATCAGCTATCCGTGGTGGCAGAACGAATACGGTGGCGCAGATAGCGTTCTCGGAAAGGTCATACGGCTGGGGCGATTCGATTATACGATCATTGGCGTCACGCCGAAATCATTTATTGGACTGGGAGATCAAACACCCGTAGCGTGGGTTCCGCTCTCAAGTGGCGCGAATAATTCGTTTTCAGGAAATGGTCGCGTGCGTTGGTACGAAACGTACGGCATGAACTGGATGCAAACGATTGTGCGACGCAAACCGAATGTTTCGCTTGAGGCAACGACGACTGATTTCACGAATCGTTTTCGCAAGAGTTACGCGGCAGCGTATTCGGCCAATCCGGCAATGCCCTCCATCGCAGATGCCAAACCGGTTGCCGATATTGCCTCGGTGTTGATTGCGCGCGGCCCCACTCGCGCCACAGAAGTAAAAGTTGCGATCTGGCTCGTTGGCGTCGCGGTCGTTGTGTTATTGATTGCCTGCGCCAATGTCAGCAATCTCATGTTGGCTCGCGCCATTCAACGACAGCGCGAAGTCGCAGTTCGCCTCGCGCTCGGCATCAGTCGCTCACGCCTGACGTTGCAGATTCTCGTCGAGAGCACCGTGCTTGCACTGCTGGGTGGCGTTGCCGGATTGGCGGTGACCGGGTGGGGAGGACGAATACTCCGTGTAACGTTGCTGCCGGACATGTCGACCACCAGCATTCTCGAAGACGTGCGAACGCCAGTGTTCACGCTCATCGTTGCGGTAGCAGTCGGTGCATTGACTGGCCTCGTACCCGCGTGGCGCAGTGGACGCTCAAGTCTCGCGTACGCGCTCAAGACAGGTGGGCGTGAAGGCAACTACCAACGGTCTCGGCTGCGATCGATGCTGCTCGTTGCGCAGGCCGCCATGTCGGTCGTGTTGCTGGTTGGAGCCGGATTATTTGTGCGGAGTTTGCAGAACCTGCAATCGGTGCGTCTGGGCTTTGATGCGAACAGGATAGTCTGGGTTTCACCGCATATGCGTGGCGTAACACTGGACTCAACGCAACAACGCGTGTTTTACGACGAACTGGTGCGGAATACCAAAGCCATGGCCGGTGTGGAGAACGCAACCTTCGGATTGAGTGTTCCGTTCGCCGCCGAGTGGGAGGAACCGCTTTTTGTTGCGGGCATAGACTCGGTCGACAAACTTGGCACTTTCGAATTGCAGGTTGCCGGTCCCGAATATTTCACGACGATGGGCACGCGCATTATCAGCGGACGTGCGCTCGGCATCGCAGATGCGCGTGGATCGGTTCCGTCAATGGTTGTAAATGTTTCCATGGCGAAGAAGTTGTGGCCGAACGAAGGCGCGTTGAATAGATGTGTGCGTATCGGAGCCGACACCAACCCATGCCGCACTGTCGTCGGAATCGCTGAGGACATCAAGAGCTTCACGCTTGAAGGACGTGAGCAGCTGCAGTATTACGTGCCGCGCGCGCAATACCTAAGCGGTCAAGGCGGCGAAATGTTTGTGCGTGTGCGAGGTTCAGCGACATTGCGGGCCGAGGAGTTGCGAGTAGCGCTGCAGAAGCTCATGCCCGGCGATGCATTTGTATCAACAAAGTCACTCGAAGAAGTGCTTGATCCGGAGCGTCGATCGTGGCAATTGGGTGCGACCATGTTCTCGGTGTTTGGTTCGCTCGCGCTGCTGGTCGCGGCCATCGGTTTGTACAGTGTGATCTCATACACTGTTGCGCAGCGCACGCGTGAAATGGGCGTACGTGTCGCGCTGGGCGCACAA
>JBDTTO010000710.1:0-2739 GCA_039930585.1 Gemmatimonadaceae bacterium | reverse complement strand
CGTCGCGGGCAACAGCGTCGCCACGGTCTCGGACTCCGCCACCGCCTGTATGCCAGACGACGAGATCGCGGCCAGGTGATCAACGCTGGTGGCCCCAAGTGTCACGCCCAGAGCCGCTCCACCGCCGTCGTGGAGCTCGTCCGCGTGCAGTTTGAGGGCAAACCCCTGCTCCTTCGCCGAGCCGAGGATTGTGGCCGTTTCGGCCAGATTAAAAACTCCGGGTTCGCAGAAGATGTCCGCAAAGATCGCGAGTCCTTCAGCGGCGACCGCGGGAAAAAGTTCGGTGGTCAGGTCGTTGATCCAACTCTCCCGCCCACCGGGAAGATCGCGTCGGTCGAAGGGCACCTCATGTGCACCCAAGCAGGTGGGCACAATACGCAGCGGCAGAGCTGCAGCGAGGTCGCGAATGACGCGCAGCGTGCGGAGTTCATCGTGGACACTGAGGCCGTACCCGGATTTGATCTCGAGCGTCGTGACGCCGCCGGCGGCCAGCCTGGCAATGCGCGGAATTGCCAACGAGTACAGCTCTTCGTTGCTGCGCGCGCGCAAATCACGAACCGAGCTGTGAATACCGCCGCCACGTTTTGCAATTTCGAGATACGGAATTCCCTGTGCGCGTAACTCCTGCTCTTCGTATCGCGCGCGACCAAATACTGCGTGCGTGTGAGAATCGACAAAACCCGGTGCGAGCAGTCCGCGATTGCAATCAACTTCACGAGCGTTCGGATAGGCGAGCCGCAAATTTTCATCGCTGTCAACGGCAACAATCGTTGCGCCATCAACCGCCACGCCTGTATTCGGCAACACACCCGCATCTTTCATTTCGGCGCCGCGTCTGGCGCGCGCCGGGCCTGCACAGGTGACACACTGCGCCGCGTTGACGAACAGCGTTACGCTCATGCAAAACTCCTGGGCCGGAAACTGATGGAGTGCGACGTAATTACGCCATCACATCGCGAATGCGCGACATGATGTTGATGGGTGCCTGTGCCTCGCCACGACACGCGTAGTAACAATCGTTGCAGGCGATCGGCTCGTACCCTTTGTATTCCTGCCACGGACCGTCCGCCGGAAAGTCGGGACAACGCCGCACCAATCCATGCGGATCGATGTGAATGGTGGACTCACCGCTTTCACACAACTCCGTCATCTCGCCGCGCGAATAACGCGGAATCTGTTCGAGATAGTAGTCCGAGTTGCTGATGACGCCACGCTTCGCATGTTTGTAGGCCAGCAACTTTTTCACAACGTTGCTCAGCTCCTGCATGTGTTGCGCTTCGAGCAGATGATCCTTGTTACCGTTTTTGGAATCGGTGTACAAGCTGAAATTGACACCACAGTTCATGCTGGCCGCCTTCTCAACAATCGGCATCAACTGATCGAGATTGTCGCGCTTGATGACCGTGTTGAACCGAATGGCGCCGATACCCGCCGCTTTCATGCGGGGCACAACATCAAGAATTTTTGCGGCCAATCCCGGAATACCACGCGCCTCGTCGTGACGTTCGTCCAGATAGTCCAGCGAAATGTTGAATTGATCAACGCCGGCGTCCCACAGTGACTTCGCGCGATCAAGCGACAGCATGCCGCCGTGCGTAATGAGTTGCACGTACGTGAGTTTGACCGCCGCGCGCACTCCTGCCACGAGCTGTTCGAGATCTTTGCGCAGCAACGGCTCGCCACCGGTAAACGTGACGAGCATCGGCTTGAATTCGCGCGCCGCGTCCGCAAATGACGTGAGCTCATTCGCACGCGTTGCCGCTGGTGTCTTCCAGTAATCACAAAATCCGCAACGCGCATTGCAGCGCATCGTGACTTCAAAGTTTACCAACACCGGACGACGACGCGCCCGCAACCAGGCGTATTTGCCAAGGAACAGCGGGACGTGCCACGGGCGGTACCGACTCGACAGCAATTGTCTGTACCGCTTAGATCACATCAACCATGGGTTGCGTTTCGAACGCACCCGCAGCTAATGCTTCGGCCAACAGCGCAATATCGGGCGACGGCACGCGATCGCCGGCGCTCTTGTCTACAAGTGTGCGCACACGCGCATGCGCATTCTCGATGGGCGCACTTGAGCGGAGCGGACGACGATGCTCCAAACCTTCGGCGGCGCACAACAGCTCAATGGCGAGCACGTGGCGCAAATTGCGCACACTGCGACGCAGCTTGACGGCCGCTCCCATTGCCATCGGCACCACGTCTTCCTTGTTGCCGTCGGTTGGAATGGAATCAACGCTGGCAGGATTTGCCAACAGTTTGCATTCACTGGCCAGCGCGGCAGCGGTCACCTGCACCATCATGAAGCCGCTTTCCAAACCGGGGGAACCAGCGAGGAACGGTGGCAATCCCTGATTCAGATCGGGATGCACCAGACGGTCCGTGCGACGTTCGCTGACCACTGCGAGATTGGCGCACACGATTGCGAGAATGTCGCTGGCCATGCCAACAGCCTGGCCGTGAAAATTTCCGCCGCTGATCATTTCACCGCTTTCCAACACCAGCGGATTATCGGTGGCCGCGTTCAGCTCGCGCGTGATCACGCCGGCCGCAAATCGAAGTGCGTCAAGCGCCGGACCGTGAACCTGTGGTACACAACGCAACGCGTACGCATCCTGTACACGAGGATCGCCGCTGCGATGCGATTCGCGAATTTCGCTGCTGTCGAGCAATGCGCGCAACAACGCTGCCGATTCTTTCTGACCGATTTGTCCGCGCGCATCCTGAATGCGCGCA
>JBDTTO010000709.1:0-2745 GCA_039930585.1 Gemmatimonadaceae bacterium | reverse complement strand
AGACAGGGCCAGCCGCGTACACTGGACGATGGTGAGTTGGGCGGAGGTGCTACATAACCACGACGCCCGACACCTGATACAGCAGCAATGCTTGTCAGTTGGCGCTCTTGGTGGATGAGCGTCCGACGTGCGTGATGTAGAGGTCAGGCGCCCACACGTCAATTCGCGCCAGGAGCGTCGTAAGCGTTTCGGGGCTGACAACGCGCCGTGGCAACGCCACGCCGGAGCCGGACGGACTTGCGAACAAAACGAATTCGGAAGTGACGAACACTTGCATGAACGCCGCCCAGGAATGTCGTACTTCGATATGGGAGCACCACGTCCGGACACCGGCATCAGTCACTTCGACGGAGAATGATTCTGCGGCGTGCGGATCGCGTGCCTGTGCACGCCGCAAGCGCCTTTTTACGTCCGCATCCTGCAGAGCAATCATCGATATTACCGCGACGATTCCGATCGTGGCACTGTACGCCGTAGTTGCAGGCGTGAGGAGGATAGCGGCGATGCTGATCGCGAAAACCACCGCCATGATGATGAAATGACTGCGGCTTGTCGGCAGTACTGCGCGCGCAATCGCTGTGCATGCGCGTTGATTTTCATTGGGTTGTGGATCGACGTCAAATTGCACGGATGTATACCTACGAAAGGTGGAGACTGCGCGGATCATTTACCGTCACTGCGCGGTCCCATACAAGCGCCCGCCGACGCTGTCGCGTATGAGACGCACGATTTTCCCTTGCACTGTGAGTCCGGGCTTGACCGTCAACAGGATTGGTTCGGACGCTGACAGTGTAACCGAACCGGCTCCCTCACCCACGTCAATTGACACTGGTGATCGCAGCACTTCCGGAGTCTCACGACCGGAGGGCTCGCCGTTGCGTTCGCTAACACTGCGTACGACTGCGAACAAAGCGCTCGAGACATTCACGTGAAGGTCGAGCACGTGCGTGCTGTCAACGGCGCGGACGACGGCGTGCGTGGTGGCGCGAACCGACGCCACGGGTGTGGCAGAGGCCGATGCCACGGACACGACAAGCACTACGGCGATTATGGAACGGATCACTGCGCATTACTCCATGAAATGATGATCGGGCCCGCAAACACCCGCGTACTCCGGGAAAACATTTCCAACAAATTGCACCCGGCAACCGCTGCGAACAATATCGCGTCAACGCATGTGATCTGGCGATGCCCCTCTGCGAAATCGACTATTTGCGAACACGCGTTGATGGCAGGCCAAACTCTACGATGCACATCCAGCCGGCCGGCATCGTTGGGCCACACGCGTCGCAGAAATGAGCGAACCGCGGAGCGTCTTGCGGTGGATACGCGACATGCCGGGAAACCGGTTGTGTTTGACAGTGGTCGCAGCAGCCGGGTACCGGGCCGCGATGTGCGAGCAGGCGATTCGGATATTCGTGCCGCGCATCGCTGTACGCGCGTCGCCACCGATATCGATCGATACTCCAAACCGACGCGACCTGACGTTGTCGCGCACACGCATTCTGCCAATTCGCGAGTGCGGCGAAGTCCAAACTTGCAACATCTGGTGCGGGCCGTGGAAATGATTGACGATGTGCGGCCCGCGTCTCGCGTGACATCGGTCTATTGCTCACTGCATTGATCTTGAGTTTGGAGAAAACGATATGACACGCCAACACCATGTTCTGCTGCAAGCGCTGTAAGCAGTGATCGGGAACGCGCGAGCGAAAGTGTGTGAGTTACATTGCGCACCAACGATGCACTTGTCTGTGGTACGACATCACCGGGCAACGACCCGCGCGTGAAACTAATACCTACGCGAATCGCTGGCGCCGGTTCACAAAAGTGCGGACAATGATTCCGACAACTCCAACGAGCGCACCGAGGATCACGCTGCCCAACAGCAGATTTCCGATGACATACAGTACGCTGTCCGGGCCTTCACCCACGCGGTTCTCCATCTGAACGAGCGGGATCACCATCAATAGACCAGCGAGGACGGCGCTCGCGACAGAAATGAGAAAGATTTGCGTGCGTGACTTCTGCGCGCGCACCGCCCATGCGCACAGCAGAACCGGTACGACCCATTGTACGAGTCCGACAAGTGACGAAGTGAGTGATAGTGGCATTTGTACAATTGCTGAAGGTTGTTCAGACGGCCTCACGCCGCGTTCTGCAGCAAGGGCTCTCATAAATTAGCTGCGAACGAACCCGTGCGGAGCGTTGCGCAGTTACACAGCGTACTGCCGCGTCTGTGCGGGCCGCAGCATCCTGTTAGACATCAGGTCGACAGGTCGTAATATGTACTCGCGCTGCTGGCGCGATTTTCGTCGAAGCCGGTGGTGTCCGCACTGTTGCGCCGCCAACAATGGTAACGGAATCGATTCGGGGCATGAGTTCGAGCCACACGCTGACGACGCTACCGCAGCGAGTTGGCCAGTGATAGTCAAACAGCAGTCTGGCAAATCCGAGTTGTCGCACTTCAATACGCACGATCGAATCCGGCAGAGCACTGATGCGCACGACACCGTTGGTGTCTGTGTTCCAGGCCCGACCCACCGCGCGCACATTCGGATCACGGTTCGATTGCACAACGACGGTTGCCGTCGAAATCGGCTGCAACGAATCCGCAGCGGAACGCACCTGTACCACGACGACCGGTAAGCGCGGCTCCACGAGTGAGTCTTGCCGGTCACGCCCGCGAAGCACGACAGTCGGCATCGTGATTTGGGCGGTCGCGTGCACAGTGCTTGTCAGCAAGAG
>JBDTTO010000708.1:0-2749 GCA_039930585.1 Gemmatimonadaceae bacterium | reverse complement strand
CACGCGCGAGGTTCTGCACGTTGTGGAACATGCGCACCGAGCCGTTCAGAATTTCGCCCGTGCGTGGATCATGCACGTGTGGACCGACGGCGTTTTCTGTCGTGCTGGGCAACCAGCGGATGACCGTGTTGCGAATGTCTTCGGGCGACCAATCCTTGTCGCCCGGCGGTGCTTCACGCGCGACAATGCCTTCCTTGAATCCGGCTTCTTCAAACGCGGGCTGCCACGATTCAATGGCGCGACGCACCCACGGTTTCATGATGGCGGGTGTTGCCGGATCGATGTAGTAGACAATCGGCTTCTTGGGATAACACAGATTGCCTTCTTTGCGATCCGAACATTCCAAACGGTACTTCGTGATGAAGCGACGTTGTGCGGAGCGCTGTTCGGTCGTGCCGAAGTCGACATTGCGAATGCTGAAGAAACCAACGCGCTCGTCAAAGCGACGCGGCATCATTGGCACTTCGGGCAGGCGCACCAAACTCCAGTGTGCGAGCACAGATGTCGCGGGGCGCGGGCCAGCGGCTGCACCAGCGCCAGCGGCGGCTGGCAACGTTCCCGTTTGCGTGGCTTCGATTTCCACGTTGTCCGGAAATGCGATGGCGCGTTCAACAAACGAGCGTGTCGGATCAATCGTGCCGCGAATGGCCGCGAGTTCCGGAATCGCCGTCGTGAACAGACGCGTGACATCGACAACTGCGGCGCTGTCCGGTCCGTACGCTTCGACGTTGAACACACCAATGATGGGCGCGTAGTTTGACGCCCGCACCGCGTTGTAAACCGACGTGCTGGTGTCGGCGACAATCGCGAACGACGGTGAACGCAAGACAACGCGATTGCCTTCGCGGTCCCAGCGCAGCGTCGCTTCAGTGAATTGATCACCGCCGTAATTGGCACCGCCGACACCTGGCAAATTCGGATCGGCCGCGGCAGCCGCTGCGTAGCGACCAACAATGAGCTGATCCTTGTTCAACTCGCGCGACGGAATTTCGAAATACAGTCGGTCACCCACGCGGTGTGCATTGAACAATCCGCGACGTGTGATTGCGCCGGGCGTGATCACGCGATTGTAGGGGCGCGGTGCTGCGGGCTGCGCTGCCCCTCCGCCGCCACGTCCTCCTCCTCCGCCGGTCGAATCGCCGGGTTGTGGAGTCGGGGCCGGAGGACGCGCCGCGGCTGGCGCCGGCGTTGTGGCCGGTGCCGGAGCGGCCGGTCGCATGCAACTCGTGAGAGCCGCAGCAACCGTCAGCGTGGTGGTGAGGCGAATTGTTCTCGAGTTCATAGACGTGAAATGACTGAGAGAGGGACCTTCAGGGGGGTCGTCCGCACAAACGTGCGCTCTGTCCCGCGGTGAGGGAAGTGTGTCCCCCGCTGGCTATTCGGCTATTCCGCTTCACCATCATCGCTGCCACTCCGCTATTCAGCTATTCGCCTTCTCTTTCATTCGGCTATTCGGCGATTCAGCTCCTGCGCGATTCAGCTCCTGCGCGATTCAGCTCCTGCGCAATTCAGCTACTGCGCAATTCAGCGACTACCCCCTTCCGCGACCCTGACACGTCGGGGCCGCCACCTCCCCGCAATCCCCCGCGCGCGTCGTATCTTATGCCGCCATGACATCCTCCCCCGCGACAGCCGTTCCCGAGTCAGCAGGATTGTTTGGTTGGTGGCGCGCCGGTTCGCGCGAAGCACAGCGCGCACTGGTTGCCGGTGCGATGGGTTGGGCGCTGGATGCGTTTGACGTGATGCTGTTTTCACTGACACTTCCCGCGGTGATTGCCGAACTTGGATTGACCAAGGCACAAGCGGGCGCGCTGGGTTCAATCACACTGTTGGGCGCGGCTGCCGGCGGTTTGATCTTCGGTTACATCGCCGACCGATTCGGTCGCACGCGCGCGCTGATGGCCAGTGTGTTGATGTATTCGGTGTTCACCGCCGCGTGCGGGTTGTCGCAAACACTCACGCAATTCGCAATTGTGCGCGCGTTGCTGGGATTGGGCATGGGTGGCGAATGGGCCAGCGGCGCCGCACTGGTTTCCGAAACGTGGCCCGCAAAACAGCGCGGTCGCGCACTCGCATTCATGCAGGGTTCGTGGGCCATTGGTTTTGCCGTCGCTGCGGTGACCGTGGGCATTGTGCTGCCGCGCTTCGGATGGCGCACGGTGTATTTCATTGGCGTCCTGCCCGCGTTCTTCACACTGTGGGTGCGACGTTATGTGAAAGAACCTGACGTCTGGGTTGCACGACGCAACGCACCACCGCACGAGCGCGCGAAAGATGGTTTGAGCTTTACCAGCATCTTCAAAGGCAAGCTGTTGCCACTCACCGCCGCCGTCACACTGATGAACGCGTGTGTGTTGTTCGGCTGGTGGGGACTGAATGGATGGATTCCGAGTTATCTGTCGTTGCCCGTTGCACAGGGCGGCGTGGGATTGAGCACCAGCACCATGTCCTCACTGGTGGTATTCATGCAACTCGGCATGTGGCTGGGCTACATCTCGTTTGGTTACATCGCGGACGCAATTGGACGAAAGCGCGTCTACATCATTTATCTCGTAGTCGCGAGCGTGTTATTGCCCCTATACGGCGCGATGAAAAATCCGATCGTGTTGCTGCTGCTTGGACCGCTGGTCGCGTTTTTCGGCACGGGATGTTTCAGCGGATTTGGTGCGCTCACTGCCGAAATTTTTCCGACACCCATTCGCGCGTGGGGACAGGGATTTTCCTACAACATCGGACGCATCGCGAGCGC
>JBDTTO010000707.1:0-2750 GCA_039930585.1 Gemmatimonadaceae bacterium | reverse complement strand
TTGTGTACGCGCCGGATGTTTTGCGGCGCACTGCACTGTTGGTGTTGGTGGTCGTAGGTGTGTTTGCTGGTGCCGCGAAGCTATCTGGTGATCCTGCAGAAGACGGCGTACGTGGCATGCCTGGAGTGACGCGCGCCGCAATTCACGAACACGAGGAAATGGCGGACAAAGCATTTATCGCAGCGGCCATCGTGGGAATTTTTTCCATTCTCGTATTGGCGCGTTCCCGACGCACAACAGTTTCGCAAACGTCATTCGTTGTTTCGCTTGCCGGATCGGTTGTGGTCAGCGCGCTGATGGGCTATACCGGGTTGCTTGGCGGTCAGGTACGTCACACGGAAGTGCGTCCCAATGCCACTGCCGCTGATGCGATCGCCATCGAACCGCCGCGCGCGCCTCGCCCGCCTCGCACGACGCCGTAACGCGCGACGCCGTAGCGCACGACACCGGAACGCGCGAACATCGCCGCATCACTGCTGATTCTTTGACTCTTCGTTCAATGCGGCCGCGTTGCGAGATAGTCGGTTGACGACAACT
This sequence comes from Gemmatimonadaceae bacterium, assembly GCA_039930585.1. Lineage (GTDB taxonomy): Bacteria > Gemmatimonadota > Gemmatimonadetes > Gemmatimonadales > Gemmatimonadaceae > Gemmatimonas. Next base: position 2,213 of record JBDTTO010000707.1, on the reverse strand, counting down.
GCCATGCCAGCGGTCGCAATGGCGGGCATCCATAATGCGTGCGGGACGCTCTGCCGAATGGCGAGCGTTCCAAGCACACCGCCAATGACGAGCGCGGCCCAGTGCTGGGCATACGGCAACCATGATTTTGTCACGCCACCGCGCAGTCGTTCGCCAAGGTGTCGGCCCAGTTTGACCAGCGTGCCCGTCATGTAGGTGATACCAACGTGCACCTCACTGTCAGCCACAAACACGGCGTTGAGCGCGCCCATTGCGAGCGCCATCAGCAACACACCGGTGTAGGCAAAATCCGGGCGCTGGAATACCGCGCTCAGACTTAACAACAAACTGGTGAGCAACAGGACAACCGTGCGACGATGGCGCGAACCAAATGCATCGCCAATTGAACCCAGTGCAACGCCGCCCACGAAGCACAATACAATTCCTGCCAATTTCCAGACGCCGCTATCGGCATCTGCGGCGGCAACGCCGAGTCGCGTGGAGTTTCCGCTCATGAACGAAACGAAATAGCCGCCGGCGGCAAGATATGCCTGCACGTCGGTGAAACCAGCGACGGCGGCGAGCGTCAGTGCGACGGCGCGCCAGGAGCGATTGTATTTCGTCAGAGCCACGGTGCATTTCTTCGCTGAGGGTTGACGTTGTCTGCAGGCGACGGTGCCGCTGCGGCCTGGTGAAGAATTCGCCGTATTCCCGAAGAGTGAGGCGCTTCCCATGCGATTGCAGTCGGCTGTTCTCCTATGCCATGTCAGGAATTGCGCTGCATCGCGTATGACAAATCCCAGCGCGGCTTCGTGCGAGACGTGGCTATGATAATTGCAGTGCGTATGCGAGAGGAACGTTGCAGTCGCGGCGTCGGCAGAAATTCGGCGATTCGCCTACAGTTTTGTCGGTGAATGCCCGATAGTCGCGATTGCCACAAGCGTGAGATTAGAAGCGTCGAACTCTCGTTCTGCCTTCGGACATTCTCTGGCGCGGGTGCCGCATCAAATGACGCAAATTCAAACGCCGCGCATTGCCGCGCACCCGAATGGACGTTGTCGTATTGTGGTGACCGGTGGTCCCGGCGGCGGAAAAACCACTGCGGCGGATTTGTTTCGACGCGAAATTGGCGAACGCGTTGTCGTGGTTCCGGAGGCCGCCACGATGATTTTCAGTGGCGGATTTCCGCGCTGTGACGAGGAGCCCGGAATTCTGTCGGCGCAACACGCCATCTATCATGTGCAGCGAAATCTCGAAGACGTGCAATCAGCGCGGTATCCCGAGCGCATCCTGCTGTGCGATCGCGGCACCGTTGATGGCGCCGCGTACTGGCCCGGTACAACAGAGGAGTTCTTCCACACGCTGGAATCCTCACTGGAGCTGGAGCTTGCCCGTTACGACGGCGTAATTTTTTTCGAAAGCGCCGCGGTTGGTGGCTGCAGTATTGAGGGCGGCAATCCTGTACGCAGCGAAACAATGGAGCAAGCTGTGCGACTCGACGCAAAACTGCAGAGTCTCTGGTCGAGGCATCCGCGCTTCGTGCTTGTGCGCCACCACGCTTCGTTTTTCAAGAAGATCAGCTTTGGACTCGCGGAGCTCGACGCCATGGTTTCAGAGCTTACCGCTGCGCGTCTACAAAAGAGTTGAGGTAATTCCCGTACGTTTTTCGACCACCCGATTCGACGTTTGCTGATGAAACGCGACTGGCCTCATCGATGGTTGAAAGCGAGCTACCGGGACTGCTGGTATAGGCTGGTCTCGCGAGCGTGACGTGACCGCCCGCAGCCGAAATAGGCAACTACGTGGGATCTTCAGCGAATTCCTTCACCATACAGTCCTGACAAATTCCGTGCGTGATAACAACTTCGGCGTGTTTCGCGACATAACGCTGAAACGGTTCATAAATGCCTTCGTCATTGCGAATCCGATTGCACCATGCGCAGATCGGCAACAATCCTCTGAGCGTGCCAACTTCAGCCAATGCCTCCTCCGCCGCAAGTTTCGCAGCGCGAAGTTCATTTTCGTTCGCCTTTTGCTGCGTGATGTCCGCTACGAGCACGTAAAAGCCACGCACCACACCGTCCACGATGTCGGGCATGTAATTGGCTTTACTGTATCGTGCCGGCCCACCGTTTGGATCGGGGATCTCACGTTCAAACGACTGCGGTATGCCCGTAAGCGCGCCTTCGATATACGGAAGATTCAACGCATAGATTGGGCCGAGTAGCTCCTTC
>JBDTTO010000706.1:0-2753 GCA_039930585.1 Gemmatimonadaceae bacterium | reverse complement strand
CCGACAGCGCCTAAGACACAGAAGACACAAAAGGTTGTCGTTACGCGCGCGGACATCAATGCCGCGTATCTTGCTGAAGCGCGCTCGGTGATTGCTTCGCTGCAATCGGGCGCAGCCGTCGACGACGACAACGGAATCAAGGACTCAAGCACTACTGGCCTCACCAGGTCGACCACGCAAACTCGCATTTCGCAGGCCGTACTCGGCCGCATTGCATCGAGCAAAGGTGTGACGGTCGAAGAACTGATGGCAGTTGGTGATACGGAAGGTGCGCAGGCACGTCAGGGACTTGATGCACTGCTCGCGAAAGCCGGTACGCCCGAAGGGCTGAACATTGCGGCAATCAACGCGGCATCAGCGGCGCTGTCTTCTGCACTTGCCGCATCGGCCGCGGATGTCGGAACGCCGGTAAAAGATATGGATGCGCTCGATCCGGAATTGCGGTCACGCCTCTCACGCGTGATGGAGCGCATGAAGAACGAATATGGACACGACGTTTCAGTGGTTGAAACCGCTCGTTCGCAGGAACGACAGGACATGTTGTACGAACAGGGTCGCACAACGCCTGGTTCGGTTGTCACGTGGACGCAGAACTCGTTGCACACACAGGGCGAAGCGGCCGACGTGATTGTTGATGGAAGCTGGAAAAACGCGCAGGGGTTTGCGCGGCTTCAGCAGATTGCGAAAGAAGAAGGGCTGCACACGATTCCAAACGATCCGGGTCATCTCGAATTGCCGAAAGACGCGTGGAGCCAGAATGCTGATGTTCGCGTGCAAAGCATGACGAGCAGCATGCCCAGCGCCTCGGGTGCGAATGGAGTGGCGCGCGTGGCAACGGTCGCACGTGTTGCGCAGGTCGCCTCAACGGCGAACGCCAACATGCCGGTTGCTCCCGCAATGCCGCAGCCATCGACTCCGTTGGACGCGTCACTCGGCCTGATGCAGCGCGATCAGAACGCGGGTTCGAAGAACCAGCAGTCGTCAACGTCTGACACTACGAGCGAACAAGCGCCCAAGCGTTCGGCCATCAAGGCAACTGATAAAACAAGTGCACGACCAGCAACAACAACTGTCGGTGACGAGCCGACAACGAATCCTTCGAAGTTCATCGGACCTTCGGCTGAACTCGACCACGCGGCTGACACCAAATCAGTTGACGGTACAGAGCGTATTCAGCAGATCGATTCACTGCGCGAACAGCAGGGTAGCAAGCCGCTCTCGCACATCACGCTTGAAGTTGATGGTCCGGATGGCGCCACTCAGCAGATCAAAGTTGGCGTCAATGGCAAGGTAGTTGACACACATATCACGGCCGACAGCACCAGCGCCGACCGCATGCGCTCGCATGTGAACGAACTCAAGACTGGTCTTGAGAGTCGAGGATTGGAGGCGGACACCGTTCGCATCAGTACGCAGGGTGCGCGCACGAATGAAGGTGCAGAAGGCGTCAAGTCTGGCGTCGAACGCGATGCAATGCGTTTGCAGAGCGCTGGCAACTCCAGCAGCGCCGGTGGTGATCAGTCAGCCCAGCAAGGCACGCGTGACCGCTCGTCGGCCTCGCGCAACTGGGAAGACAAGCAGTCGGCACGCGATGAACAGCGTGCACAGAACCGCGACGCACAGGGACGTGGAAGCGGCAACCAGGACCAGCAGCGTCCGCAATATCAGGAGAAGAAATGATCACGTCCGTTCGCACGTCGATGTATTCGCCGATGTTTGACACGACGAATAACACGACGGATGACACAACACCTGTGCAGGGCCCGGCCGAACCCACTGCGCCGCGCACGTCGACTCCGCTTACGGATTCGATGGGCAAAGACGACTTCATGAAACTGCTTGTCGCGCAGCTCAAGAATCAGGATCCGATGAACCCGATGGACGGCAAGGACATGGCGGCGCAGCTCGCGCAGTTCTCGTCCGTCGAACAGATGATGCAGTTGAACACCACCGCTGCAGCGCAGTCCGATTCGCAAACCAAGATGGCAACGGCGATTGACGATCTGAAAGCTGCGCAGGCCGAACAAGGTGATACGCTCGCGGCGTTGATCGAAGGTCAGATGGCAGTTTCGACCGTCGGCAAAACCGGCGTGACCACGGGCAACACACTCTTCATTGATCGCGATGGCGGCGGCAGCCTCACCATCGACACCGGCACAGTCGCTGGTGTTGGCTTTGTCGAAGCAAAAGACGCTGCGGGCAACATCGTATCAACGGGCACGCTTTCAAATGTGAAGGCGGGACTTCAGAGCATTGATATTCGTGATGCCGCGATGACGCCGCCACTTACGGCCGGCAATTACACGTATTCGGTTCGCGTCGGAGCCGCGGGTGCCGCGCCTGCTGACGTGAAAACGTACACGACCGGCCGCATCACTGGCCTTCGGTATGACAATGGCAGTCCGGTGCTGGTGTTGGGCGATTCGCTCAGCGTGCCGTTCTCGCAGCTCATTCAGGTTCGCAGCTAACGCTTCTCAGCTAACGCTTCTCAGCTAACGCTGCTGCGTCATTTCGATTTTTCGCGTCATCACTGATTCAATACTGCTGTAACACCGTTTCAATTTACCTTCGGAGAATTAACCTAGCATGCTTCGCTCTCTCTACGCCGGTGTTTCCGGCCTGCGCAACAATCAAGTGCGCATGGATGTCATCGGTAACAACATTGCCAACGTCAACACGGTTGCATTCAAAGCCGGTCGCGTGACGTTCAAGGAAGGTTTCGCACAGTTGCTGCAGGGCGCGAGCCGTCCACC
>JBDTTO010000705.1:0-2758 GCA_039930585.1 Gemmatimonadaceae bacterium | reverse complement strand
CTTTGTATCGTTACACCGTGAGGGACCACGGAGTTCCGCTTATGGAGCTGAGGGGGCTCGAACCCCTGACCTCTGCAATGCGAATGCAGCGCTCTCCCAGCTGAGCTACAACCCCGAATGTCTCTCCAACACCAATTCCCCGCGTTGAGCGCGGGGAACGACTTGTCACAATGTAAGAGTTTCCCAGGCTTTTGCAAGGCGTGGCTGTGATCAGGTTTGAATTCGGCCCGGTTGGGGGTTCGGTGGGTGGGTTTGAGTCCCGAAAACGTCCGCCCGACATGAGGTCGGAAGCCGCCGCCGAGTAAGTTGGGAAATGCCGCCCGCCTTGCACCAACTCGATTCAGACTTTGTCAGAGACCAGCTCGTACAGCGCACGGTGGATCTCAACGGCAAGCGACATAATCCCGAAGGGGAGTACGTGTTGTATTGGATGCAGTCGACTCACCGGCTTGACGAGAACTGGGCGCTGCGGGCGGCGACGCGAGCCGCCGACAAGATTGGACGTCCGCTGGTCATTCATCAGGGATTGGATCCGACGTACCCGCATGCATCTGACCGACATCACACGTTCATGCTGGAAGGCGCGCGCGAAACGGCGCAGCGCGCAGCCGAGATTGGCTTGTGTTACCAGTTTGTGCTGCGTGAACGGCGTGACGACGACAGACGCGTGTTGGATCGCCTTGGTTCGCGCGCCTATCTCGTAGTGACGGATCTCTTTCCGACCGCCGGTGTTCGTGAACGCTCTGAGCGCTTCGCATTGCGCGCACCGTGTCGCGTATTAGCGGTGGACAGTTCGTGCATTGTGCCAAGCGGCATCTTTCCCATAGCGGAGTACGCGGCGCGCACCATTCGCCCGAAACTGGCAAAGCTGCTTGATCACGCATTGGAGAAAGTTGAAGATTGTGCACCGCGCATCGCGCTGAGTGATTCGCTTCGCGCGTCGATTGCAGAAACGACGCAGAGTTCATTGCTCGAAATTGGCCAGATGAGCGACGATGAAATTAGAAGTTCGGTTGCGCGTTGCGAAATTGATCATAGCGTGCAACGTGTTGCAGATCGCCCGGGCGGCAGCGCTGCCGCTCACGTGGTGCTTAACAGTTTTCTGACCGACGGACTTCCGCTGTACAGCGCGGAGCGCGGCGATTCCAGCATGGAAGAAAGCACCAGTGGTTTGTCGCCGTATTTGCACGTAGGACAGATTTCATCGGCGGCCGTTGTGCGCGCGGCGAGAGAAAGCGGCGCACCGGCCGACAGCGTCGAAGCATTTGTTCAGCAGGTAAATACGTGGCGTGAATTGTCGTTCAACTGGTGCGTCCGCACGCGAGACTTCGATCAATTATCCGCACTGCCCGCATGGATTCAGAAAACGATGCGCGAGCACGTGAACGACGCCCGTCCGCAACTGTACGACCTTGCAACACTTGAGCGTGGAGAGACGCACGACGAATTCTGGAACGCTGCGCAGAAGCAATTGGTGGCGACAGGAACGATTCACAACTACGCGCGGATGTTGTGGGGAAAAACACTTTTGCTGTGGACGCCGGACTACGAAACCGCGCGCCGCTGGATGTATCACCTGAACGACAAGTGGGCGCTTGACGGCCGCGATCCAAATTCCGTCGGCGGCATCATGTGGTGTCTGGGCCTGTGGGATCGCCCGTGGGGCAACAAACCAATCTGGGGCGGCATCCGTCCAATGGTGACGTCACGCGTGAAGCTCAAATTCGATGCATCGGCTTATCTCGCCCGCTGGAACGGGACCCGCCAGTTGGAATTGTAGGCAGTCGATTTGCGCGTCTCAACAAAAGAAAAATGAAACCGTTGCGGGCGGATCTCCTTGCGACAGGTTTTTTACACGCGAAGGCGCGTACGACGCGAAGAACTGCTTCAGTGTGCATATTTCAGCATGCCGAAAATTCCACTGCCTGATTTTTTGCCGAGCGTGCAGGATATTCGCGACGCTGGCGTACGCATTGCATCCGCGGCCAAGCGAACTCGTTTGCTGAAATCAGAAACGCTATCGACCCGCGCACACACAGAAGTTCTTATGAAGTGCGAACTCGAACAACAAACGGGTTCGTTTAAAGTGCGCGGCGCATTCAATGTGCTCGCATCACTCACGCCCGAACAGCGCACACGCGGCGTCGTGGCATCAAGCGCCGGCAATCACGGACTCGGTGTGGCCTTCGCGTCACACGCGTTTGGTGCGCCCGCGATGCTGTACGTTCCTTCCACCGCGCCGCAGGTGAAAAAGGCCGGCATCGCCGCCCTCGGTGCGAAAGTGAATGACGAAGAACCCGACTACGACGCTGCGATGGTTCGCGCCAAGGCACACGCTGCGGAACACAACATTCCGTTCATCAATCCGTGCCTCGGCGATGAATTACTGGCTGGTCAGGGAACCGTCGCGCTCGAAATACTCGAGCAGTGCCCGGACGTACAAACGGTCGTAGTCTGCACCGGCGGTGGCGGACTGCTGGGCGGCATGGGCGTCGTACTGCGCGAACTCGCGCCAACAGTACGCGTGGTCGGCGCGCAGAGTGTGAAAACAGCCGCGATGTCGCTAAGTGTTGCGGCCGGGCATGTCGTGCACATTCCAAGCGAACCTACGCTGGCTGACGGACTTGCCGGACAGATCGACGACGAGGCGTTAGCCATCGGCCAATACTGCGCAGACGAAATTGTCACCGTCACCGAAGAAGAAATTGGCGAAACGATTGCCTGGCTGTGGCGCGCCGAGCAGTTGAAGAGTGAAGGC
>JBDTTO010000704.1:0-2770 GCA_039930585.1 Gemmatimonadaceae bacterium | reverse complement strand
TAGTTGGCGATGCGTGTTTTGTTGCCACTTTCAAGTAGCGGACGCAATGGTTCCTGCACCGTATTCGCAATGAAGCTGGCACGCAGATCGAGATCGCGAACAAACCATTGGAGTACGGTACGGTCTACCAGCGGCGCAAGGCCATAGGCCAGCGCTGCCAGTGCGAGGAACAACGGAACGATAAAACGGAGCGAAAGACGCATATTTCGGGACTCGAGGCTCGGGTTCGTACACCTCTGGGCGCGCCACGTGTCCCACTCGTCCCTCAGATCTTCCGCGAAGCATGTTCATTCGCGAGGATTGATCTGCACGTTCGGCTTGCACACTTATTTCACAGGCAATCCAACTATGACTTCACGACGCGACTTCCTCAAGCAGGGAGGAGCAATTGGCGCAACGGCCTTTGGAGCATCGGCGCTTGGCGCCGGCGCATTTGCGGGCTTGCCCAATTTTCTCTCGGCGCAGCCCGCCCCGAATGGACAGGCTATCGAGACGTTTTCCAGTGCGGCTGATGTAAAAGAATTAATGAATGCCGCGCTGAATGCTGCCAGGATGGCTGGCGCCTCATATGGTGACGTACGTCTCAGTCGGCAACGGCAGAATTTTGTGTTCACGCGTGAACAGCAGATTCAGAACGTCGTTGATACAGACACCATTGGTATTGGGGTGCGCACGCTTGTTGATGGCACGTGGGGTTTTGCGGCGACGCGCGTGCTGACTGTTGATGGTGCGGCCGCCGCAGCGAAAGAGTCGGTCGCGATTGCAAAGGCGTCCCGCATTGCACGTGACAAGGCCGTCGAGTGGCTGCCATCGCCCGTTTTCAAAGATGTGAAATGGAAAGGGGCCTTCACCGTCGATCCGTGGGACATTCCCATCGAGCAGAAGGCGGACTTGCTGCTCAAGGCCAATGCCGAAGCACTCAAGACACCGAAAGTGAAATTTATTTTCAGCGGATTGTTTTTCGTCAAGGACGAGCGTAACTACGCGAACACTGATGGATCAGTGATTTCGCAGGAGACGGCGCGCTCGTGGCCCTTGATGAATATCACCGCCGTTGCAGATGACGGTTCTGATTTTCAGTCGCGCACAAATGTCGCCGCTCCAACTGCGCGCGGTTGGGAGTATGTACTCAAGTGTGATCTGGTTGGCAACGCGAAAGAGTGGGCCGAAGATGCGGCCGCCAAACTCACGGCGAAGCCGGTTGAAGTTGGTCGTTATGATCTCATTCTTGATCCATCCCACTTGTGGTTAACCATCCACGAAAGTGTGGCACATCCCACCGAGTTGGATCGTGCAATGGGATACGAAGCGAACTATGCGGGCACGAGTTTCGTTGCGCCGCCGGAGAAAATGTTGGGCCAGCTCAAATACGGTCCAACCATCATGAATATTCAGGGTGATCGCAGTCAGGAAGGCGCACTTTCCACCATTGGTTGGGATGATGATGGTGTGAAGCCCGACGAATTCATGATCATCAAGAATGGCATTCTGAATGACTATCAAACCACGCGTGAGCAAGCGCCGTGGTTGCGCTGGTGGTACGACAAAAATGGACGCCCGGTGCGGTCGCACGGCTGTTCGTATGCGCAAGGATGGGACAACGTGCAGTTCCAACGGATGCCGAACGTGTCATTGCTTCCTGCTGAAAAAGACAACTCGTTGAACGATCTCGTTTCAGCAACCGATCGCGGAATTCTCATCAAAGGCGATGGCAGTTTCTCCATCGATCAGCAGCGCTACAACGCACAGTTTGGCGGACAGACATTCCACGAAGTTAAAGGTGGAAAGATTGTCGGCGTGCTGAAGGACGTTGCCTATCAGATTCGCACTCCCGACTTCTGGAATTCGCTGGATATGCTGGGCGGAAAATCAACGTATGTACTTGGCGGCGCATTCAACGATGGCAAAGGCCAGCCTGGTCAGATCAACGCAGTGAGCCATGGGTGTCCACCCGCGCGCTTCAAGAATGTGAACGTGATCAACACGGGGAGGAAAGCCTGATGTCCACGAGAAAAGTTGAAGCGCTGAGTCGCCGCGCTCTGCTGGTTGATCCGGTCGCGTCGTTCAAGCACGGCATGCCCCTTCGTGAGATGGCGTCATCATCAATTCTCACACGCGAAGAAGCGCAGGCCATTGTTGAGAAGGCCGTCAAGTTGTCAAAAGCCGACGGCATCGAAGTGCAGCTCAACACGTATTACAACGGCAACGTGCGTTTTGCGGCGAATCAAGTGAGTACGTCCGGTGGTACAACTGACGCGCAACTTTCCATTCAGAGCAGCTTTGGTCCGAAACACGCCGCGGTTTCGACAAACGATCTTTCCGACGAAGCAATCAAGCGCGCTGTTGACCAAAGCGAGCGTATTGCTCGCCTCGCGCCGGATGATCCGGAAGCGATGCCGTCATTGGGCGCGCAAACGTATCAGAACGTAAACGCGTTCTTTGAATCAACGGCAAATCTCACGCCTGAAGATCGCGCGAAAGCGTGTCTGACCGCACTCACTATGGCGCGCAGCTCTGGCGATTTGCGCGCAGCGGGGTTTCTTGTCACGGGACTTGGTGCAAGCGCGCTGGGCAACAAGGCTGGCATGTTTGCGTATCGTCGCAATACAACGGCGAACTACACGCTCACCGTGCGCACAGATGATGGAACCGGTTCCGGTTGGGCCGCGGCCGATCATCAGGATTTTTCGAAACTCAATACCACACTCGTGGCCGAACGCGCCACGCAAAAAGCGCGAGCTGGCGTAGTCGTGGTTGAGGATGACCTCCA
>JBDTTO010000703.1:0-2771 GCA_039930585.1 Gemmatimonadaceae bacterium | reverse complement strand
CGGAGCACATGACTGCGGCGCGTCGTTCGGCAGCACACGTAACGACGTTTTTTGAAATCGATCTCACGCGTATGTCGCGAGTGCGTGCGCATATGCGGAAGGAATTCGAAGCGCAAAGCGGGCAGAAGCTCACGTCATTGCCGTTCATTCTGCAGGCCGTTGCCAAACAACTCAAGCGTCATCCGATTCTGAACGCGGCCGTCGCGGGCAACGACGTGATCTACCGCAATTCAGTCAACATCGGCATCGCGGTTGCGCTGGATCCCGTTGGATTGATTGTGCCGGTTATCAAACACGCCGACGAACTTTCGTTAACGGGTTTGAGCCGCAGCGTCAACGATCTCGCGCAGCGCGCACGTAGCAAGAAATTGTCACCAACCGAAGTGCAGGACGCGACGTTTACCGTCACGAATCCGGGTGTATTCGGTTCCGTGATGGGAACGCCGATTATCCCACTTGGCACAACCGCAATCCTCGGACTCGGCGCCATCGAAAAACGTGCCAAGGTTATGACCGGTTCCGATGGTGAAGACACGATCGCGATTCGCACATGTGCGTATTTCTCGCTGTCGTTTGATCATCGCGTGGTGGATGGTGCGGACGCCGACAAATTCATGGTCGACCTGAAGAAAACGCTGGAGACGATTCCCGAAACGGGTTTCTGATGCCACGGTTGCTGGTGATGTCCGAGCGGGTTGTTCACCGTCTGGATCGCGCCGGGTATTTAAGTGCACTGGCTGCTCGTCGCGAACTCGCGGCGGCAGCCAGTGCTAATTTCTGGGTGTTCGAGCAGCAGGACGAAGAAGGACATTTTCTTGAGTTCATTGAGGCAGGTTCCGCGGAAAGCCTTGATGTGGCCATTGCGCAGATTGCGGAGTATGAACACATGGACGCGCTCATTGTGTGGAAAGAGGTCGGCGGGCTGAATTAAGCGGTCCGGGATGCTATCTTTCCCGGCTACGCGTCAGTGCGCTTCACGTTGCGCGATTCGCGGCAGAGGGCCACACGGGTGCTCTGCCCATCAGTTTTGGAGGTTGTTATGCCCGCTCGTGTGTTGAACGTCGATGGCCGCGCCTGGCAGGTGTACCCTTCGGGTTTTCTCACGCAATACGTAGCGGATGAATTCGGACTGATTTTTGTGTCAGGTCAGGGAGACACACGCGATGTGCGGGTGACACGGTATTCGCCGGGGGCGACGCGTTCGCGCGAACAATCGCTTGCTGAATTGGATGCAGTCGCGCTGCTCAATCTTTTTCGTATGTCGCAGCCCAGTGCGCGTTCGCCCGAAGCGGGATATCACGCGGGGAAGTCGGCGTGAACACTCCCGCGTCCACTGCGCCGTTCAGTGGCAATCCAGAGTTGGCCGGTGAACGCGTCGGCCCGTTTGTCGATTTGCAAACGCACACGACCGCCAGCGATGGTGCATTATCGCCAACAGTTGTGCTGGAGGCGGCAAAGGCCGCCGATCTCGTGGCGATTGCCATTACCGATCACGACACGGTTGACGGTTTGCCCGAAGCAATTGAAGCCGGCGCGCGTTTGAATGTGCGCGTTGTGCCGGGCGTTGAACTGAGCACGCATTTCGAAGGCGAAGAAATGCACATGCTTGGTCTGCACATGTCCGATCTCAATGTGCTCACTACGGCGCTCAGCGCCTTTCGAGTTGGACGCGTTGATCGCAGTGAACAAATGGTGGCCACACTGAATCGTGCTGGCATACCGGTCACGATGGAAGCGGTGTTGCGGCAGGCGGCAGGTGGTGCTGTTGGTCGTCCGCACATTGCGCGCGCGATGGTGGAAGGCGGATGGGTTTCCGAATTTCGCGAAGCGTTTGACAAATGGATCGGTGCAGGCAAACCGGCATACGTCGCGAAAGAACAGTTTGCGATTGCCGATGCAATTGCGCTCGTGCACAAAGCTGGTGGTATCGCGGTGTGGGCGCATCCGGGTGAGCTCGCAACACTGGCGCGTACAACACGCATGGCCGCGCTCGGGCTCGACTCGGTCGAAGTGTTGCATCCCAGTCATCCGCCGTATGTGCAGAACAAGATCCTGAACGCTGTCAATGAACTCGGGTTGTTGCCAAGCGGCGGATCCGATTGGCACGGCACAACCGACGGCTATCGGCGCCTTGGGGGGCAACAGGTTCCGCTTGAGTGGCTTACGCGTCAGGATGCGTTGGTTGCCTCGCGTCTTGCTTCGCTATAATCGGCCATGAACCAACGTGTTACGCTGGTAACTGGCGGCGCGCGCCGAGTTGGTGCGGAACTCGTTCGCGCATTTGCGGCGCGTGGTGATGCAATTGTGTTGCATCATGGTTCGTCGGCGCAGGATGCTGAACATCTCGCTCAGGAGCTGACTGCAGCCGGAACACCAGTGCACGTCGTATCGGCAGATTTGCGTGATGCGGCAGCGCCAGCGTACATCGTGAATGAAGCGATGCGCGTGTACGGCAAACTGGACGTCGTGATCAGTTCGGCATCCATCATGCTGAATCACGCGCTGGACGCGGTGACTGCCGAAGAATGGAATTCGGTGAGTGATGTCAACTTGCGTGCACCGTTTTTTTTATCGCAGGCCGCGGCGCGAGTGATGAAGCCGGGCAGCAACATCATTCACATGTGCGATCATCTCGCCAATGAGGCGCGTTATCCGCATCTCATTCCGCATCAGGCGACCAAAGCCGGCGTCGCAAATCTCGTTGCAACACTAGCGGGCGCACTTGCTCCGAACATTCGTGTGAACGGAGTTGCGCCGGGGCTCGTGCTCAA
>JBDTTO010000702.1:0-2772 GCA_039930585.1 Gemmatimonadaceae bacterium | reverse complement strand
CCGAGCGCGTGACACTTAACGGCCGCAATGTCGCGCTGTACAATCTCGTTGGTCGCTTGCGTGTCACGGGCGGTGGAACTTCAACTGTCGCGACCATCACGCGACGTGGACGTGATGCAAGCAAGCTGACGATTACGACCGGCAACGTTGACGGCAGCGAAGCTCTGCGCATCATCTATCCCGGCGATCGCATCACCGTTCCTGACACACGCAGTCGTCGCTCTCGCACCGAAGTTCGCGTGCGTGACAACGGCACGTTTGGAAACAACTACGGCAACAACAGCGATCGACGCCGTTCGTCGTTCAGCGGGAGAGATGGCCGGAGCGTGCGAATCGGCGGTGACGGTGGCGGACTCGAAGCTGCGGCTGACATTGATTTGCAGGTTCCGAATGGCACGTCCGTACGTTTACACCTGGCCGTTGGTGATGTCGATGTACGCGGCGTAAACGGTGATGTCGTTGTCGACGTGAGTGGTGCCGACATTGTAGTTGCTGACACCAAAGGCACGTTGACGCTCGATACAGGTTCGGGCGAGGCCACATTGACGAACGTATCTGGCACGATCACACTGGACACGGGATCAGGCAATGTGATCGCGAAGAACGTGAGCGGTGAAACCTTCATCGTCGACAGTGGTTCGGGCGATGTTTCGGTTGACGGATGCGCGTGTTCGAAAGTGAACATTGAAACCGGATCAGGCGGACTTCGCGTGACGGACATGACTGCGCGCACGTTGTCATTGGATACCGGCAGCGGCAACGTGGTACTTGGGCTTCGCAACAGTCCCGATATGATCACGATCGACAGCGGCTCGGGTGATGTCACACTGACCTTGCCAGCCGAATACAGCGCTACGGTTAACATCGACACTGGCAGCGGCGGAATCACTTCGGATTTCCCAGTAACACTTTCCAGCAAGTCACGCGATCTGATGCGTGGGCGCATTGGAGGTGGTGTTGGAAAGTTGACCATTGAAACGGGTTCAGGCAGCGTCAAACTCAGAAAAGCCAACTGAGTTCGCGCTGCCTGACGTTTTTTTGTTGCTGATTATACAGGACTGCGGGCGGTACTCAGGGTTTGCCAACAACGGGTAAACGTTCGGTGCCGCTCCATTCCTGAAACGAGCCGTCATACATGCGAGCATCGTAACCAAGCATCGTTGCGACAAACCACAGCAAGCTGGCCTGCTGTCCAACATGACAGTAGGTGATAACGGGCTTCCCGCTGCCAATTCCGGCGGTGCTGAACAAGTCACGCAGCGCTGGTTCTTCCTTGATGAATCCGTTTGTGCTAACGGTATTGAGCGGAATGTTTACTGCAGTTGGAATGTGTCCGGCGCGAGGATAACCGCCGCCATCGCCGTTGTAAAATCTTGGCAACCGTGCATCAACGACGGAGACTTTTTTGTCTTCGATGGCCGTTTCAACATCCTTCATCGCAGCAATGATTTCAGGCTTCAACTTGAGATCAAACGTTGCAGACTTTGGTGCCGCGCTTGCCTCGCTGGATAGTTGCCGGGCTTCGGCGCGCCATGCGGCCAGACCACCATTCAGCAGCGATGTGCGATCCATTGCGCCCATGTAGGCGAGCGTGATGAACACGCGCGTGGAAGCAGGCAACGTGCTGTCGTAGGGCACCACGATGATGCGCGAACTGTTGCCAATGCCGTTGGATTCCGCCCACGCTTTCAGTCGCTCCGGCGGCGGAAGTTCGGTTGACAACTTGCTTTCGCTGGCAGACAACGTGATGTCCGCAAGGGAAACCGAACGTGCACCTGGAATGTGTACGCTGTCAAACTGTGCTCTGCCGCCCACTTGCAGAATGACAATGTTGGGATCGCGAATGTGATCGCTGAGCCATGACGTTGACACGAGCATGGATTGTCGACGCGCATTCGGTTGTGCGTTTGCTGACGTCGACAGGAGCGTGAGGGCGCACGCTCCTGCGACGATCAGCGTCTTCTGAAATACACTGTGCATTTAACTCTCGTTATGGGACGGTGGACGGACGGCCGCGATTATCTCGAATTTCGACAGGCGCAATCTTGAGCGCCCTGAGTCCGGGCTCGATTGATTTGCGGTCGCCAACAACCACCAGGGACATCTTGGTTGGGTCGATGTATTGCTTTGCGGTGCGCTCTACATCGGCGCCGCTTACGATGCCAATACTCTTCTGATAATCGCTCAACGTCTGCAACGGCAAACCGAAAGGAACCAGACTGGCAATCGCTCGTGCAATGTCGGCGCCTTCTTCAAACTCCGCCGGATACCCAAGCTGCAAATACTTCTTGGTTTTCTCCAGCTCTTCCGGCTTCATCGGTTCACGAATGCCGTTCAATTCCTTCATGAACTCAATCATGGCCGAGTCTGTTTTTTCGGAAACAACTTCGGCGCTGGCGATAAACGGACCCGCTTCACGACGCATGCCAAAGCCAGAACGCGCGCCGTATGTGTAACCCTTGGTCTCGCGAAGATTCTGATTCAAGCGACTGGTGAACGAACCACCCAGCGCTGTGTTCATCACTTGCAACGGATAGTAGTCAGCAGTGCTGCGCGCGACTCCAACGTTGCCAAGCCGGAATGACGACTGCGGGGCGTGTGGCTTGTCGATGATGAAAATCGTGCTGCCTTTTGATGGTGGCGCCGCTTTCACCGCGGCTAAAGTTGGCAAACCTGCCTGAGCCCAACCACCAAACATTGCGTTTGCGCGCTGCTCAGCCTCGGCCGCCGTTAAATCACCAACAATGACCAACGTTGCGTTGTTGGGCACGT
>JBDTTO010000701.1:0-2783 GCA_039930585.1 Gemmatimonadaceae bacterium | reverse complement strand
TCAAACTTCCCGATGCGCGAGTACACACACGTTAAGCGGCGGGTGCTTTTCGTTCTGACGAAATCGTGAATTTGAAACCATCGGGGTCGACCACCTGAAATACGCGTGCGCCCCACGGCATGTCGGCTGGTTCTGAAGCAAGAGTTCCGCCGTGGGCTTTGATGCGATTCGCAACATCGTCGACGTTCTGCGCTGTGATGAACATCAGCCCCATACCTGCACCTTTGACGCGATCCCAACCTTTTGCGCCGTCATCAGGATTGAGCAGAATGCGAACGCCACCGGCACGTAGCGCCACTGCGCGCAACACACCATCGCGTTCAAATTTCTGATCGATGCTGAAGCCAACGAGATCCTGGTAAAACGTGAGACTCTTTTGCAGGTCTTTCACGGTGAACGACGCTTGCAGTTCAAGCGCTTTGAAACCGTTCTCTGACGACGCGCTGCTGTTTTCGTTATTGCTCATGTAACTCCTGATGCAGTGACGTGACGCAGTTGGGCGATGCGGGCCGGCTGGCGGCTCTCGGGACGCAGCGTCCGTGAAGCGAGTCCTAATGTACCTCTCACGGATGAACATCGAATCGGCGAATGGCGTTACTATATAAGCGTTGGCTTATATGGCATCGCGCCGAATTAATTAGCGCTTCGACGGCCACTGTTATTTCTTATTGGTATCGCATGTTTTTTCCCGACTTTGAGGCTTTTACAAATGATTTCCAGCAAACCACTTCGTTCATTAGGAATTTTTTCCGTCGTTCTCCTGGCGTCGGCAGCTACGCCTGCGGCGAAGCGGGTGCCCGGTTACACGTTCGAGTCAGTTACGACGGCGAATTCTGCGAATCCGATGGCGCCGGCTCCGACTGGATTCAGCATGACAACGCGCTCAATAGTGACGAGCACTGGCGCGTCGCGCATGGACGTGATTGCGGTGGAGGGCGCGACGCAGGTTTACGCGATCGGCGACTACATCATCACGAAGGATGGCAAGATGACGCTGGTGCATCCGGCCACGAAGACATTTGTGGACCTCGCGGAGCAAGCGGCGGGCGCGATGGCGAATCTGCCCCCTCAGTTAATGTCGCAGATGACGATCGGGGACATTACCGGCAAGTCGGAAAAAATTGGCGACGAAACCATCGAAGGCCGTCCGACCGAACATCGTCGCGTGACGGTGGCATACTCGATGGGAATCATGGGGCAATCGGTACCAAGCACCATTGTTTCCGATTACTGGCTGGCTAAGCTCTCCGTCCAGATTCTCAATCCGCTCGCACCGCCCAAGACCGAAGTGGCAGCTGGACCGATGGCGGAGTTGGTCAAAAAGCAGATTGAAATGGCGCCCAAAGCTGCCGATGGCGTACCTATGAAAATGACCATCGCGACAACCGTATCAATGATGGGTCAGAATATCGTCACAACGATCAGCACTGAAATCAAGAACATGAAAGAATCGGACGTTGACGCATCGGTGATTGCGGTTCCGGCGGATTACACCAAGGCCGCCAAATAGACCGTTCAACCATGAGAGCGCCGCATGACGAATCCCACACCTGATTCAAAGAACCGGTTGCTGGAGCGCATTCATGAAAAGAAACGGGACATCAAGGCGTATCTGAAAAAGTTTGAGCCACGCGGCAATCGGTTAATGCTGCTGAGCATTGTGGGAACGGGTCTGGCGGCGCTGTTGACCGCCGGGCCCGCAGCGGGGGGCACGTCATTCACGGCGGCGCTCACCAAGGCGATGGGAACAACGTCGCCCAGTTGGAGAATTTTGTGCGCGGGCGCAACCATTTTGTCGTTCATTGCAACCACCGCGCTGTCACTGCACAAAATGGGCGATCTCACCAACAAAGTGTCCAAAGCGCAATCCGCGCTCGCGCAGCTCGAAGCGCTGGAAACGTTCATGGATACAACTGAATTACCAATTACCAATGCGACGGAGCAGTACGCGCAGATTATTCGGGATGTGCCGTATATGCCTGCGTGAACACATCCAACTCCTCGCTGGCGTATCGTAGCTGTTAACTCACGATTCGATCTCTGTTGAAGTGCGCGGCCTACGTTGGTTACTTACGCATTGCCCGGGTGATTGGTCATTGGGTCCCTCACAGCAACAACCCGCTCGCCGGTGATCACAGCAAGCGGGTCTTGAATTGCAATCGCATTGCGCGTCGAACTTCTATGTCTATCTGAAATTGTTTGGAGGAATCGCTGACCGTGCAAAGTCAACACGCCCGCGCGCTTTCAGTGCCGACCGCCCCGTCTTGCTCGGTAGATAAATTGTTGTTAGTTGACCGTCGCCAATGCCTGCAATTTTGGAGCGAGCGCCTTGATTGAGCTTCTCCAGCACTCGCGCTGCAACTTGAGCTTCCGAAGGCGAAGCGCCCAGAGATTCTGGCACAGAGATCATCGAGCGTTGGGTCGCGACGTCACCGGTCGCTTCTCGCAAGGCAGTGAGTGCCATTGCCGCTGAGGATAGCTGTTCAGGAGTTATCGTCGGGCCGGACAAGACTATGACGTCGCCGCCAGCATTCGGCGGCCTTCTCAGTATGACAACTGGTTGTCCTTGGTACAATTCGTAGCTACGAACCACTGTTGTTGCGATCCTCCCCGGAACGTGAATTCGATCCTTTTGTGCGGTAGAGAATTGCTGTGCAGTTGCTTTGTTCGCCAACAACATGAGAATGCCAATTACAGAACGCTTTAGGATATTTTGCATGGATTGATTGATGAGTTGTTTTATTAACACGTGAAGGGAATGTTGAACTTCACCCGATTTAATG
>JBDTTO010000700.1:0-2785 GCA_039930585.1 Gemmatimonadaceae bacterium | reverse complement strand
GTAGAAAGCATTGATGCGGTACGGATACGACACCACGTACGCATCGATCATCTCACGGAGCGCCTGTATGTGTGTTGCGGCTCGCGCCAGCTTCTTCCGGTGGCTCATCGTTCAAGCGGCAGATTCGATTCCATGACTAACTCCACGTGTTGCCGAGCCGCATTGAATTTCCAAACCTCATGCAGTCGATAGTCCGCATCTCGTCGCTCCGCAAAGTGCTCGCTGGAGTTCGTCGTCAGTGCAATGGAGAACGCTTGCACGTGCAACCCAATCACAAACAAGTCGGCGATGATTCCCTTGAGGGTTTCGGAGCTGACGGACTTAACTTTCAGCTGTTGGTGTGTTGGCGTTCGCGGGTCGATAACAATGCGCCCCCAGTCATCGGATTCGGCGGGCATGTGGTGAATCAAGCCCGTTCGGAAGGTATTGATGGATTTGAGATGCTCCAGCACGCGAGTTACTTCGGTTTGCACAATTGCGGGCTGCGCAGTCGCAATACAAAGACCTTTCGCCATGTCGATCAGGCCCGCCGCCCTCTGATCACGAATGACAATGGCCGTCACATCGGGACTCGCACCAACCAGCAATCCGCAGTACCAATACAACATCGTCTCCGTTTTGGTAAAGGCGTGTACAAACTCCCCAAGGCACCGAAAGTATTCATCGTCGGGAGTGTTGTCGGCGTGTAGAGACGGATGTTGCATCGATGACTCGTTAAACCCCTGATGTTGGCGATGGGAGAATTGCTTTGAAGTGAAAATTATGCTGATGCTCGTTGATGTTCTGCAGTAACGCTAGTTAGCCGTCACGATTCGCCCATGCACTGCTTGCAGCGGGAAAGAACTCGGCCGTAGCGCTCAGCGACGAATTGGTCCAATTCGCTCAAGTCCAAACCGCAGATTTTTATGTAGCGGTCGGTGGTGTAGTTCGTGCGCGCGGGGCTGGAAACGACCTTGTGCTTCGCGGCGTGCACCATTGGGTACATCGACTGTGAAGGGGGATTGTCGGTGTTGACGACGAATCCGTGTGCGTTTGCTGCAACCCATTCGAGATATCCTGCGTCGTTGTCTTGGAAGATCTTGACCATGCTCTCGGCGAGGTAAAAGATGACGGCCGAACGCGTCGATCCTGTATCGGCCGCGAAGATGGCGTGCGGCTTCGCGTGTGTCGCCAACTGATTCACAGCCCGTATTTCAGTGAGAGAAATTCCCGCAGTGGCGCTGGGGAGGCCAGCGCGAGTTCCTGCCAGAGCACGAAGCCACAACGAGCACGAAGGGACCCGTCGCGAATGGCGCCGTGAATTCGCCACCATTCACGATGAAGGTCGGGACGCCGGCCATCCAGCAAGACGCGAAACTGTGCCTCTGGTCGCCGGGCAATGGACAAGACATTCCGAATGAGTTGATAGCTCAGGTACTCAGCGGCGTCACCGATCACTGGTGTCGAGCGTGGCAGTAGCGCTTGGTCGAAGACTTCGGGCAGATCGGCGTAGCGTTCAACAACGGAGATCTCTTTCGACGTGAACGATGCCTCAGTGAGCTTCGCCTCCACGTTGGTATCACCGATCCGCATATCTACTTCGGTCGCGTCGACGCCACCGCCGCGGAGAGGGACGACACCGGGTACGCCATTCCGGCAAGGCAACGAGGTGCGCGACACGCATGCGTAACGCATGAATGCGGCCGGGCAGTGTGCGCAGTGGGTCTTTCTTGCTAGACATCGATCCGTTGACTTCGAATCGAGATCGCGACGTAACCGCGGCTACAGCCGAGCGGCTGGCAGCGCTGCAATCACATCCTCGGAGTCCCGCAGTTCAGGTCTGTCGTACTCTGGAGGTTGCGTGCGCAGGAGCAGGCCAGGCAACGTGGTATTCAAAACGGCATAGACAATAAGCGCTCCGAACAATTCCGGGGATAGTGCAAAGCGATCTCGCAGGATTTCAGCAATGACGAGTGTGAAGATAGGTGTTGGCAACATCGGAACGGCGACACGCATGCTCTGCACGGTAGCCTCCTTCAACGCCGAGCGACGCTGCAACACCACGGACGCGATGCGGGCCGGCAGAATCACGGCGGTAATTACAAGCCCGGTCAGTACGGACTGCATCGTGAAGTCTTCCTGTCGCAAGTTGGTGCCGGCGACAAAGAAATAGAACGGTGCGAAGAAACTCGCGAATACTTCAACCGCATGGAGCATGCGCTCCGATGCCACCGCCGGCAACCGCTGCCGAAATCGTCGCGCTGCAATGCCAACGAGAAACGCACCGACCAGATAATATGCACCGAGTTGCCGAGTGGCGTAGGCAACAACGACTGCCATCATGACGAGAAATGCAAATTCCGATTTCGGCGCGTACGGAACGACCCAGACCGCAAACACGCGGAAAATGGGTGGCAAAACTGCGATCAAAGTTACAAGGGCGAACGAAGCGAGAAGCAAGCGAGAGGCGCTGGTAGACTGCAGCACCACAAAAAGTGTGCAGAGAGCGAGCAGCTCGGTCGCGATCGCTTTGCTCTTCACCCAATACGCCTCGTCCTTGGTGAGACCGAACGATCCGAGAGAATCGAGAATAAAACCAGTAGATGGTATGACAAGGGCGAGCGCGAACAATGCGCCTGAGCGCATCTCAAAGTGCATGAAGTAGCGGGCAATCAGCGCAACAAGCGTCAGCATCGCCATCCGCACGACCAAATGCTGAGAAATGACGCGCGCCCCGCGCCGGAGATCGTCGATTTCTACTTCGAGACCGGCAAAGAGAAACAGTGCAACGATTCCAAACGTTGCC
>JBDTTO010000699.1:0-2793 GCA_039930585.1 Gemmatimonadaceae bacterium | reverse complement strand
ACCAACGCTGGCGACCGTTACATCGGGTGGCCGATTTTGGTTGGTGAACGAAACAACGGCCGTCACAGCATTGCTGTGACGGCCGCTTTGTCCACTGCCGATTCCAGGCGATTGCCAGAGAACCGGAATCCCGTGTTGTTACCGGGCGACGCTTGGTCGATCGCTTGCCCACACGGAACCGGCAAAGGGACTATCATGTGACAATGGATCACCTCCTCTGTGTTGGGTGGGACATCGGGCGGAGCACCAGGATCATGATGGCCTCGTGTACGAGAAAGTCGTATGCGAGCAAATCGTGAACGTGCGCTGTCAACCAGTGCACACCACCATCCTATGGGGTGCGCATTTACATGGCAAGCGTCACGTTGTCACTTTGATGCTTAACAGTTTGATAATCCGTGATTCGGCAATCACAGATTTGATACGAGCGTCGTCAACCCGCACATTTGCACATTCGTGACTCTTACTTTCGCGACGACAGTAGTGGGCGTGCTGTTGTTTGCGCAGGGTGCGGCGCTCGTAGTTTTGCTCAGGCGTCTGATGCCGGGTCGTCGTCGCGAACCGCCGGTCTCTCCACTCGATGATTCGGCCACAGACAAAATCGGTCTGGGTGCAGTGTCGGTGATTGTCGCAACGTTGAATGAAGCGGCGCGCATCGGTCCGTGTCTCGAAGGACTGCACGCGCAGGGTGGCACGTTGCTCGAAGTATTGGTTGTCGACAGCAACTCAACGGACGGGACGCGAGAACTCGTGCAGCGCATGATGCAGCGCGACACGCGTTTTCAGTTGGTGAGTGACGGTGTCCTTCCGTCGGGCTGGATTGGAAAGGTGTGGGCGCTGGAAACGGGACTGCAACGCGCGCGGGGCGAATGGGTGCTGGGAATCGACGCCGACACAGTGCCGCAGCCCGGCATGGTGAAGGGTATTTTGCGCGCGATGCAGCAACTGACATTCGACGCCGCGTCATTCGGACCACGTTTCATCGGCCAGTCGGCGGCCGAACGGTGGGTGCAGCCCGCGATGTTGACCACGCTCATCTATCGCTGCGGCGCCAACGGACCTGGACCGGCGAATCCCGAACGCGTACTGGCCAACGGCCAGTGTTTCATGGCGCGCAAATCCGTGCTGCTGGCGAATGGCGGTTACGGCGTGGCACGCGCATCGTTCTCAGACGATGTGACGCTGGCGAGGCATCTCGCAACGCGCGGTGCGCGCGTGGGATTTCTTGATGGCTCGCGAATCATCTCGGTGCGTGCGTACCGATCGGCACGCGAAATGTGGCGTGAGTGGGGCCGGAGTTTTGATCTCAAGGACGGCACCACGCAATGGCGGCGATGGAGCGATGTTGTTTTTGTGTGGTTCACGATGGCTCTTCCCGTTCCGGTGCTTCTGACAATTATCGCGTTGCAACTCAACGCATCTCCGGAGATGTTCGGCGCAAGCGCAACTGCCAGCATCGGAATTACAGCGCTCGCGGCAATCAACGCGTTGATGCTTGGTATGCGCATTTTTCTGGTGTGGGCGATCCGCGGTTCGTACGGCGAACATGGCTGGACGTTCTGGCTTTCGTGGCTGGCTGACATCCCCGCTGCGATACGGTTGACAATGAGTACGGCTAAACGACCGCGCGCCTGGCGCGGCCGAATGTATCGGGAGCAGAAGCCGTTGCAGACTTGAGATAACACGCACACGTTTCTCGGCAGTTTCTCGAATACGAAGTGCCGGCGCCCCACCCTGCGACAGCGCTACGCCGAGGTTCAGTTCGGCTCTGCGCACGCAAGCGCCGCTCAACACAATACGTCGGGCCTTCGCGTGCGCGCGGCATATGCTTGCATATGCAGTGGTGCACTTGTTGTGCGTACTGGTTTTTGTGCGCGCAGCTCATTCGAACACTCATGGTGGAGACGCATTCATGAAGTTGATCACGGCCATTATCCGACCTGAGAAACTTCCCGAGGTCAAGCGCGCCTTGTTCAAGGTTGGCGTCACGGGAATGTCGTTGTCGCGCGTGAGCGGACATGGTGGGGAGCGCGATGTGGTGCAGCGTTACCGCGGTGACACAGTGGTGCTTGAATTCCACGAAAAAGTGCGCATCGAAATGGCGTGTTCCGAGCCGTTTGTGGAACGCACCATCGAGGCCATCTGCGAAGCGGCCCGCAGCGGCGAAGTAGGCGATGGGAAAATATTTGTGCAGTCGCTCGACATGGTCGTGCGTATTCGCACCGGTGAACGCGATGATTACGCACTCACCGCAATCAACGCGGAAGAAGTGCAGCGCCACACGCAGATGTTTGAGATTGTCACGCCCGGAACGGAGGGCAACCGCTGATGACGCAGGCTGCAGCTGTTGCGATTTCCAGCGGAGATACCGCGTGGGTGTTGATGGCCAGTGCACTTGTGCTGCTGATGGTTCCGGGGCTGGCATTTTTTTACGGCGGACTTGTTCGTAACAAAAGCGCGCTCAACACGATGTTGATGAGTCTTGGCGCACTTGCACTGATCACGGTGCAGTGGGTGTTGTGGGGATATTCGGTGGCGTTCGGTCCGGGTTCGTCCTGGATTGGAAGTTTCGCGTGGGCCGGAATGAAGGGTGTTGGTGCGACCGCGAATCCAACGTATGCGGCCGCGTTGCCGCACATTCTGTTCGCCGCATTTCAGGGAATGTTTGCCGGCATTACCGTCGCTCTTTTTTCGGGCGCCGTGATTGATCGCATGCGTTTTGCGGCGTACCTGGCATTCGGATTGTTGTGGAGTACGTTTGTGTACGATCCACTCGCGCATTGGGTGTGGGGC
>JBDTTO010000698.1:0-2795 GCA_039930585.1 Gemmatimonadaceae bacterium | reverse complement strand
CGAAGCGCCGGAGCCAAGCCAAACAGAATCCCAGTGAGCAGCGCCGTTGTCAACGTGAAAACGAGCACACGAAAGTCTGGCGCAATATCGAGCGACATCGGCACGTCGACCGGGAGGTCGATGGCTTGCAGCCCACGTGTTCCGTATACGGCCAACAACGTTCCGGCCGCGCCGCCCAACGCAAACAGCACAACACTTTCGGTAAGCAACTGCGAAACGAGACGACCTCGGCCCGCACCCATTGCGATACGAACTGCAATTTCACGTCGACGTGAAACGGCGCGCGCCAGCAGCATGCTGGCCACATTCACGCTGGCGATAAGCAGAACCAATCCCGATACCACGAGCAACACAACAACAAATGCCGTGACTGGGGCAGTTGCTTCAGACGGCAATCCGGAGATGCGTGAGAGTGCGGCACTTGGATACTCATGCATGAACCCCGACTCACCCGAAGACGGATTCGCCACCCGTTGTTTCGTAATAGCGGCGAGTTCGAGTTGGGCTTCGCCGCGCGAAACTCCCGGCGCCATTCGCCCAAACAATTCGAGCCAGGCAGCGCCACCACTCATCAACTTTTCCCCCGGTCGCAATGCGCGTTGCATCATGAGCGGAAGCCAGGCGTCGGTGCGCAGCACTGGATACAATCCGGAAAATCGTCGCGGTGCAACGCCAATCACGCTGAACATCGTACCGTTAATCAGTATCTGCTTTGCAAGAACTCCACTGTCACCGGCAAACTGTCGTTGCCAGAAATCGTAGCTCAGCACAACTACGGGATAGGAATCGCGCACGCGTGTTTCCTCACCCTGAAAAAATCTACCAAGCGCGGGACGCACTCCAAGTACAGTGAAGTAGTTGCCGGAAACGATGTTGCCGAGTCCGGATACGGCTTGTTCGCCGGAACTGACGCTAAGTGGCACCATCGACCAGGCGGCAACGCCACTCAACTTGCGTGAACGCGCGGCAACTTCTTCGTAGTACGGATAGCTGGATGAGAGTGAACCCGATCCATCGGCGTGTGCACGTTGAATGGTGACGACTTCGCCCGCATTTTGCACACCCGGAACCGGTCGCAGAATCACTGAATTCGCCACGCTGAAAATTGTGCTGACAGCGCCCGTGCCCAGCGCCACCACAGCGATTGCGACGACCGTGAAAATTGGATTCTTGCGCAGCGTGCGACCCGCATATCGCACGTCCTGGACGATGGTGTGCAGCATGCGATGCTCCGAGTTGGATGTTCTTGTTCGCGCGATGTTACCGGGTGTAGTTCGCGCACGAAGAGTTGCGATGTGTTCGAAGGCGGCAGTACCAACAACATCGAACAAGGTGCGTCCCCAAAATCGCGTGACGCCCACCACGCCGGATCGCGCGCGAATGTCGCGCAATTTGTCCACGAAGAATTCTGTCATGTCGCGCTCGTACTCATGCCGAAATTCATCGGGGAGCAGGCGGAGCATTGTTGCGTACATCCACTCGCTGCGCGTCGGTTGCGTGTTCAT
Source organism: Gemmatimonadaceae bacterium (assembly GCA_039930585.1). GTDB lineage: Bacteria > Gemmatimonadota > Gemmatimonadetes > Gemmatimonadales > Gemmatimonadaceae > Gemmatimonas. Next base: position 1,290 of record JBDTTO010000698.1, on the reverse strand, counting down.
GCGCCACTTCCCGCAATGCGAGCGAGCGTGCGTGCCGGTTTCGATCCCAACAATTTTCGCAATCGCTCGCCTTCGAGCGCGGCTACTTGCTGGCCGAGTTTCGTGAGTTTGTAATAGCGACGTCGTTCATCGTCGCCGTCCGAAATCGGCCGTCGTTCGGAGGCCTGCACCAGGCCGTCGGCGCCCATGCGTTTGAGCACGCGGTACAGATTGCCCGGCTCCAGCGTCACGACGCCATCCGTGCGCTCGGCCACATCTTTTGCGAGGGCGTATCCGTGCTGTTCATCCTCGACGAGTGCGAGGAGCAGCAAATACTCTACGGGTTTTAGCGGAAGCAGCGTTTGCGGATCGGCGGGCATTGGTTATCCGGGCGAGGGCCAACTATGATCATTTCGATCATACGGCCTCGTCTGCGCCCCGGTTTCAACGCCCCAAAAATCAGAACGTGATGCCGCCTCCCACCACGACTACCTGCCCGGAGATGTAGTTCGATTCGGGCGAGCAGAAAAGGTAGACACCATCGGCTGCTTCTTCGGGGGTACCCAGCCGACCCAATGGAATTGCACTTTGTTCGAGGTGTTCAATGAGAGCGGGCTGCACACCAACTTTGCGGGTTTCACCGCTGGCGTTTGTTTCGGTGGTGATGGGTTGTGCCATGCGCGTTTTGATAAATCCAAACGCGACGCAATTCACGTTCACTTTGTAACGCCCCCACTCTTTGGCGAGTGTTTTCGTCATTCCGACAACTGCCATTTTCGCGGCGGAGTAATTGATCTGGCCGGCGTTGCCACCAAGTCCCGAGACGGAGGAGATGTTCACCACTTTTCGAAATCGTTCTTCGCCGCGCGCAGCTTCGGCTTTTGCAAATTTGCGAATCGGATCCGCAGCGGCGCGCAGAATTCGGAATGGCGCGGTGACGTGAACCGCCATGATCGCTTCGAACTGTTCGTCGGTCATGTTTTGAATCACGCTGTCCCACGTGTATCCAGCGTTGTTCACGATAATGTCCAGCCCACCAAATGAATCGAGCGCCTTTGTTACGAAGCGTTCGCCAAAATCAGCATCGGTCACGCTTCCCGTGCAAACCGCGGGATCGCCACCCATCTCGCGAATCAGCTGCGCTGTTTCCAATGCTGGCTCTTCGTCGAGATCATTTACGACAACACGCGCACCTTCGCTTGCGAGCTTAAGCGCGACCGCACGTCCAATGCCGCGTCCCGAACCGGAGACGATTGCAACTTTTCCTTCGAGCTTCATCATCAGTGTGTGTCTTGTTGTGTCAGATAAGGG
>JBDTTO010000697.1:0-2803 GCA_039930585.1 Gemmatimonadaceae bacterium | reverse complement strand
CGCCGCAGTTGCACGCGCGCAGTTACGTGATCACGCAGCCCGATTGATCGCAGCACGACCGACCGCGGTGAATCTTGCCTGGGCAGTGCATCGAATGCTGGCGGCCGCAAGCACCGCCTCCGATGACAACCTGTTTTCGGCGCTCCGCACCGAAGCACAACAGATCCACGACGAAGACGTTGCAATGTGTCGGCGCATTGGTGAGGCCGGACTTCCACTCATTCCCAATGGTGCGCGCGTGCTGACGCACTGCAACGCGGGTGCGCTGGCGACGGCCGGCATTGGCACGGCACTCGCGCCTCTGTATTGTGCGCACGAACTTGGTCGCGCAATACGCGTGTACGCCAACGAAACGCGGCCGCTCAGACAGGGCGCGCGACTGACCGCGTGGGAACTGTCGCGTGCGGGAATTGATGTGACGGTGCTGCCCGACTCCGCAGCCGCGTCGCTGTTGCGCGCTGGAATGGTTGACCTCGTGATTGTTGGTGCAGATCGTATTGCAGGCAACGGTGATGTCGCCAACAAAATAGGTACCTATCCGCTGGCATTGGTGGCGCGTGAACACACCGTTCCGTTCTACGTGGCCGCGCCGTTTAGTACGGTTGATTCACAAACGCCAACCGGAGCGGAGATTGTCGTCGAACATCGCGCCGACAGTGAATTGTATCCGTTGCCAACGGGTGTCCGCACGTTCAATCCGGCGTTCGATGTCACGCCGGCGAAGCTTGTGACCGCGTATGTGACCGATCGCGGTTTGTTAAAGGGCGTCGCACATTTCAGCACCGCTGCATCACTCACCAGGGATTTCGCGTGAAACACATTCTCGCAAGCGATCTGTGAAACACATTCTCGCCATCGATCAAGGCACCACTGGTACGACTTGTCTCGTCGTTGCGGCCAACGGCAGCATTGTTGGCCGGAGTTATCGAGAGGTTACGCAGTATTATCCGCAACCGGGATGGGTTGAGCACGATCCGCAGGAAATTATCGAGCGAACGTTCGACGGCGCGCGCGAAGCGATTGCAACCGCGGGCGTAACACCGGTTGCCGTTGGGATCACGAATCAACGCGAAACAATTGTAGTGTGGGATCGGGCAACAGGCAAAGCGGTGCATCGCGCCATTGTGTGGCAGGATCGCCGCACGGCCAATCGCTGCGCGGAACTTGCGCCGCACGCGCCAAACATTGCGAACAAAACGGGGCTCGTCACCGATCCGTATTTTTCAGCCACCAAACTTGAATGGTTGCTGGCGCAACCCGGAATTTCAGCACGCGCCGCGCGTGGCGAACTCGCCGCCGGCACCATCGACTCGTGGTTGATGTGGCATTTAACGGGTGGTCAGACACACGCCACCGATCCAACAAATGCATCACGCACCATGTTGTGGGACATCCACGAACGCGAGTGGAGCGAAGGATTACTGTCGCTGTTCAGTGTTCCCAGGTCGGTGTTGCCCGAAGTGCGGAAGTCGAGTGGATCATTTGGAGTAACCCTACCAGCCTCAATTGGGCTGTCCATTCCGATACTCGGCGTTGCCGGTGATCAGCAGGCGGCACTGTTTGGACAAGGCGGGTGGAACGTGGGGGGCAGCAAGAACACCTACGGCACGGGTGCGTTTCTGTTGGTCAACACCGGTCACCAACGCCCGCAACTTGGTGAGGGACTTCTTTCCACCATTGCCTGCGACGCCAACGGAGAAGCAGTGTACGCGCTCGAAGCCGCGATCTTCGTGGCAGGTGCAGCTGTGCAGTGGCTGCGTGATGGCCTCAGGATCATCAAAAGTGCTCATGAGACCGAGGCGTTAGCCGCCGGACTTCCGTCCAATGAAGGCGTTTATTTCGTGCCCGCCCTCGTTGGACTCGGCGCGCCGGATTGGGAGCCGCACGCACGCGGCACCATCGTGGGGCTGACTCGAGGAACAACGCAAGCACACCTTGCCCGCGCCGCGCTCGAAGCGATGGCCTATGCAACCGCCGACGTGCTGGCCGGCATGCGGGAGAAGGGGAAGGTTCCGCTCAATCTGTTGCGCGTTGACGGCGGGGCCACGAGCAACAACTGGCTGATGCAGTTCCAGGCCGACGTTTTGGGTGTACCAGTGGAGCGACCGGACGTCATCGAGACCACGGCCATGGGAGCGGCCGGGCTGGCGGGTATTGCCGCGGGAGTGTGGACGACCGCCAACGAGTTCATCGAGGCGCGTCATTTCACCCGGTTTGAGCCCGGTTCGGGCCGCGAGGCCGCAATGCAAGGATACTTCGGTTGGCGTCGGGCTGTTCGCGCCACCTTAGGCTGGGCACGCGACCGAGGCGCAGACGCATAAGACCCGTTCTGTTGCATCCAATTTCGGCAGCGGAACGGCCGTGCCAGACGTTCATGATATGAGTATGTTGCAGAACGCGTGTTGCAGGCCATTTACTGCACGGCACCCAGCAGACGGAGACTTGTGAAAGCTCGATCGAAGTTCATCATCGGAGCGCTAATTGTGGGATCCTCGTCGGGATACCTCGCGATGACGTCCATCAAGGACACCGCACAATATTACCTGACCCCCACCGATCTCGCCGCCCGCGTGCAGAGCGAACCGCGCTTCATCGACAGAGGCGTGAAAGTTGGTGCGCTGGTTGTGAAGGGCACTATTCAGCGCGATCCGTCCGGTCGTTCGCTTTCATTCAAGATGACCGACGGCGGCCATACGTATCCGGTGAGCTATGTGGGCATCGCCCCGGACACATTTACAGACGGTGTCGAAGTGGTCGTGGAAGGCAAACTCGACGCGCAAGGAACGTTTCAGGCCAAAACGTT
>JBDTTO010000696.1:0-2803 GCA_039930585.1 Gemmatimonadaceae bacterium | reverse complement strand
GCGCGATGTCGATGTCCGGCTCTGCGACTATTTGATGAGTGATCGCGTGTTCGGCGGCGTGTCAGGGTCTAATTGTTGGCCCTGGCACGTAGCCCGAACTCAGCGCGTGCGAAATCGGATGGTGAAAGGATTGAGTGGATATCCGTCGGCCGAAGAAAACACGGCGCCAGTGTATCGCATACCGTATGATGTGTTTGGTTCCAGCTTCACTTTGAACGTGAACGCCGTTTTGTCGACGTTGAAGCTGTAGCGGACGATGCCCGGAAACGACGTTCCTCCCACCAGATCCATTGACGGAAGACCATCGCTCATTGGCCGGCTGAATTGCACGGTAATTTCCGTAGTGCCGGCGTCAATCACCGAACTGTCTGCAACGGACGCGTGCGTGATTGACGGGCGATGGCGGTTGAACTCTGCAGTCATGCTGTCAATGCGCGGCGCGAGCCCATTGTAATAGTCAATAATACGCGGCATGAACGATGCAAGTGTTGGATATTGCGTGCGATCGGCTTCATATGTCGCAAACATGGACGCCAACTCGTCCATCCAGATAAAACCAACGCCGCGCTCCTGGCGCGTTTCTTTGGCAGCGGCCTCAACGCCATCGTGGGCAAGCAGATAACGAATCACCGTAGCGCGTACGATTGACTCATTCAACATTGTGCCGGCGGACGTGTATGCGTTTGCACTCATTGCGCTTTGCGCGGACTTGTAAACGCGTTCGCCCGATTCGCGCAAGTCGGCACTGCGCGCGCCCACGACATTGTTTACGTACGAATGTACGAATTCGTGAATGACGGTTGGCAGGAAGTCGTTCGATACGACTGGAAATCCAAGCGAATCACTTTCACCGATGCCAATGTAGGCATGAAGCTCGTGAGTGTTGCCATTGTCGAATCGCGTACTATACGCGCCGCCGGAATTGCCAATTACGGGAGAGAGAAAGTACGAACCACCAGCAACGTTTGTAAAATACGGCGACAGCCATTCGAAATGCGCGCGTTGGTCAACGTAACGCTTCATGCGCACAGTCGCGCTGTCGAACAACGGCTGCGAAAGTTTCAGGAACGCGGGGACGTTTGCCTCCTTCGAGAATTGCCCCGAAAGTGCGAGGAGTGGTCGCGCGTTCGGGCCGCGCCAGCGTCCGCTCAGGCTGGAGTTAGGTGAGTCAATTGGAGCACGTTCGCCAAACGTGATGGGATCGGTAATGTGAGCGGCCATACTCATAACCGCTTCAAACCCGACGCCAGTTTCCTTCCGCAGACGTCGAATTTCAACGATGGCGGGATGGTCCTTGAAGGGCGCGAACGCCGAGTCGAGTCGGTGAAGGTACAACTTGTTCACGCCGCCGTTGTACTCGCCCGCTCCGCCCAGGTGGAACATGAGAGAGAGAACCTCTCCGCGCGGGTCGTCGCGCACGAGAAGGGAGGTGCGTCCTTGCGCAACGGCATCGCTGCTGAGCGCGACAATTGTCACGAGGCTTCCGATAATTCGACTGACATTAACTATTCGCATCGCATAAACTGCAAAACAAGCATCCAGCTTTCAAGAGGAGTAGAGCGGAAGCTGTCCACGTCAGCGCAACCGACAGAACCTGAAAGGTGTTGGGCGCCAATTTCGTGAAAGCGATAGGTTGCTCAGACTATGACTGAAGCGCAAACCGCACCTTTCGTTTTGCCCAAACCCACGGGTCGGTTTGGTATCGGAACCGCGTCGTGGTATGTGACAGATGCGACACGCACCGAATCCTTTTCGAGTACCGCCGCGCAGCGCCAGATAAAAGTCACGGCGTGGTATCCCACTGAACTCGCAACGGCCGGTCGCGCAGGGATTCGCGCACCATACCTGCGAGAGACACTGCGCGAAGCGCGCGCATTCGCCACACAAATGGGAGATGCCACGGCGTACGACAATCTCGCCGCTGTTCAAACACATTCATTTGTTGACGCACCAATACTGGCCGCGCCGTCAACTTTTCCGGTGCTGCTTTTTTCACACGGATTCACCGGATTGATCAGTGCACACACGGCGCTCATCGAAGACCTGGCGAGCCGCGGTTACGTCGTGTTAAGTGTCGCGCACACGTACGAAGTAGTCGCCACAACTTTGTCGAACGGCGCATTCGTCACGATGCTGGATGCGCAAGGCGAATTGCGTCAGCCGATCCGCGACGTAATTACCGAATGGAGCGACGTAGACAGCATGATGGCGCGGGTAACCGCCGCATCCAGCGACGCCGAGAAGCTCAATATTCTGAATGAGTATCTATCGCGTATTCCAAAAACACACGCAGTCGTTGATCGTTGGACCAACGACGCGAAACTCGTTCTCGACAAACTGCCAACACTTTCTCCCCATACGATTGGTGGCCAACTCGCGCGCCGAATCGATCTCGGACGTTTGGGGGTGTTAGGCCACTCGATGGGCGGCGTCATGGCCGGACAGTTTTGCATCGAGGATTCGCGGTGTCGCGCCGGGTTGAATCTCGATGGGGTTCCGCAAACGGGTACGATGATCAATGCAAAAATGAAACAACCGTTTCTGATGATGTATTCCGCGCGTCCCGGACGGCTTGGTGCCAGCGATTTGATCTACAGTCGCGCGACGTCTCGTTATTATCGCGCGGATGTTGATGACACGCTGCACAATGATTTCACCGACATGAATTTCTGGGGCGGGCCATTGCGCAAGGCCGGCGCATTCGGAAGCATGGCTCCCGAGCGCTCGGCCGAGTTGACGCGATTGATCGTTGGTCAGTTCTTCGATCAGGAATTGCGCGGCATTCAGTCAATGTTTCTGAACG
>JBDTTO010000695.1:0-2805 GCA_039930585.1 Gemmatimonadaceae bacterium | reverse complement strand
GCCAGGTGCTGCAGCAGTTCCCCAATCTCGACATGCAGGTCATCACACTTCGCGAAGGCACAAGCGCCAGCGAATATTCGTGGTCCGCGTGTCTGGCTGATCGCGATGAGTTTCTCGTCAGTACGCGTTATGAAATTGCCGAAGTTGTTGATCGGGTCGGTGCGGGCGACGCGTTCAGCGCGGGGCTACTTTACGGTTTGCTGAATAACCGGGGCTCGCGTTATGCTCTGGAGTTCGCCACAGCAGCCAGTTGTCTCAAGCACACCATTCCGGGCGATGTGAACCGGGTGCGTGCCAGCGAAGTTGAGGCCCTGATGCGCGGGCAGGGCGGCGGCCGCATGCAACGCTAGCTATTGCAGCGTTAAACGCGTTCGCATCACCGTTCCACGAGAGTTTATGGCCGATCGGATTTCCATGACGCCGCTGCTGCGCCTGCTTCTCGCGGGCGCGTGCGCAGTCATCATCATCACAGGGCTCAAGTCCGCCGCTGCAGTAGTAAATCCATTGCTGCTCGCGTTGCTGATCGTGCCAATGATCCTGCCGGTGCAGCAATGGCTCATACGCCGCGGAGTTTCCCGACCCATTGCAACATCACTCACAGTTTTGGCCCTGCTTGCCGGGCTGATTGGTGTCATCCTGTTTGTCGGTACGTCCGTCGCCGAAATGGCGTCGCGACTGCCAACTTATGCGCCGAAACTCGTGACACTGCGCGATTCACTGTTTGCAAAACTGCAAGCGCAGGGCATTGACACGTCACATTTGAATTCCGAAGAAGCACTTGATCCGCAGAAGGTGCTGGGATTCGCTTCGCAATCCGTGCACATACTGGGCAAAGCGCTGAGCGACGCACTGTTTGTTGTGCTGTTGCTCGCGTTTGCGCTGCCGTTGCTTGGGCGCGGCGAAAGCGAAGGCGAGAAGCTGCGCGACCGTCAACGCGCAGCGACACTCGAAGCGCATTTTGCGGATATGCGCAAATACGTGGCGATCACGGGACTGTGCGGACTGATTAACGGTTCAATCGCATTGGCGCTGCTGCTGTACCTGCGCGTTGACTTTGCGATTACCTGGGCGGTTCTGTTTTTCCTGATGAACTTTGTGCCCGCCGTCGGATTTGTGTTTGCATTGATTCCACCATTGCTGCTCACACTGGTGCAATACGGTTGGACCACCGCTATTTTCGTGGCGATTTTTTACAGCGTGCTCAATTTTATTGTCGACAGCGTCCTCAAGCCGCGCATCATGGCCGAAGGACTGGATCTGTCGCCGCTCATCGTGATCGTGGCACTCGTATTCTGGAGCTGGGTGCTTGGCCCCATTGGCGCGATTGTGGCGGTGCCAATTACGATGGTGCTCCGAAAATTCGCTGAGCGTTACGCGACAGATCCGTCGATTGTGATTCCGCGCTGACGATTAGGGCTTCGGCATCATCAACGCTTTGGATAACGCGGCGTCGAGATCCTGAGCTTTTCCGGTGCCGTTGTATACAATCATGCCTTGCTTGTCCAGCACGAGCACGTGCGACGTGTGCGGAACTTTGTAGGCGCTCATCGCGTTGCCGGCCGAATCAAACACGAACGTGCCGCCCAGCCTCTTCTCGGTCACGTACGCTTGCTGACGTTCGCGCGTCTGGTTGGACGGCACGCCAACGGAAAGAAACGTCACTGACTTTCCGTATTTTTCCTGCTGGGTTTTGAACTGCGGCTCCAACTCTTTGCAGAGCGGGCACCACGTGGCCCAGAACTCAACGACGACCGGCGTTTTGCCTACGAACTGCGAAATGTTGGCGGGTGTGCCGTCCAGCATTTGCACCGCTGCGGCCGGCGCTTTGGTGCCGACTGGCAATCCACCGTCTTGAGCCGATGCGTCAGCGGCAACCGTGGCCGAGCCGACTATCGCGACGCTCCAAGCCACTCGGCGAACTGATGTGAGAAACGATTGAACAACCGAAGGGCGACGTTCGGTTGACGACAAAGCTTGCACGGAATTTGGCATGCGCGATTGTGTTGGAAGGATTGACGGCTCGTTCGCACGTCCGGCGGGGCCGTTCTGTCCGCACCAAGTCGAAGGAGCTACAATTGGTTCCGTTCCGGGATATTGGAACTGAACGACGACTACTCGTCTACTCTTCCTCGTATGCCTTCAGATCCATCAATCGTTGACACCCCCGCGAGTGCTGAATTCGAGGCGGCCATGCTTGGCTGTCTTGAACCGGTTATGCGCTATGCGCGCGCGTTAACGCGGGATGCCAGTGATGCGGATGATCTGGTGCAGGAAACGTTTCTGCGTGCGCTTCGCGCGTGGAAAACATTCGACATGTCGTCCGACCCACGTCGTTGGCTGTTTGCCATTTGCCGGCATGCCTTTCTGCGCACGCGTCAACGCGAGATGCGAGTCGTATCGGTTGATGAAGAGCTCGAACTCGACGCGCTCGCTGCAGTTTCGCTGCACAAATCGGCGCGTGATGAAGGCCTCGATCGAGTGTTCGAACGCGTTGATTTGCGTCCCGCAGTTACGAAGGCACTTTCGGAATTGTCGGACGCGCACCGGATGATTGTGGTGCTCGTCGACATTGAAGGGCAGGGTTATGCCGAAGCGGCGGAAGTACTGCAATTGCCGATTGGGACGGTGAGGTCCCGATTATTTCGCGCGCGGCGGCATTTGCAAACGGCGCTGGTAGAATTCGCGCGCGATGCTGGTTACAAACTTCCGTCTTCAGGCAACACAACGGCACCCACTCCCGACGATGGAAGCGCTCTCACTTCTCAAAAGGATGTTCAATCGAAATGATTGCTCCAATCGACTGCC
>JBDTTO010000694.1:0-2805 GCA_039930585.1 Gemmatimonadaceae bacterium | reverse complement strand
CAACATCGCCCACGTGATCGAGTGCGTTACGGTTGCGAACACAACACCAACCAACGCAAAGGGCATTGCGAACACGGTGTGAGGCAGTTTGACGAAGTTCGCCAAACGCACCAGGAGCGACCCACCCTGAATGAGCTGCCCGTCCCGCGCCTTGAGTGTCGGATGCGCGTTCATCACAGTCCCAGTTTGGGCCACATCGCATCAACTCGCGCCTTTGTCGCCCTGTCCATCTCAATCACCTTGGGCCACGCGCGCGTGCTTCCTTCTTCCGGCCACTTTCGCGTTGCATCAATCCCCATCTTGCTGCCGTAGGTAAACGCGCGGCTCGCGTGATCAAGCACATCAACAGGCCCCATGGTGAATCGCACATCCCGTTGCGGATCCATGTTGTTGAGCGCCGCCCACCACGCTTCCTGCGTGTTGCGCACGTTCACATCCTTGTCCAACACCACCAGCACTTTCGCCAGCGACATCAATCCCTGCCCCCACAACGCGTGCATCACCTTGTCGGCGTGGCCAGGATATTTCTTGTCGATGGAGACAAACACGAGATTGTGAAATCCCCCTTCAACCGGCATGTGGTAATCCACAATTTCCGGAGTCGTGAGTTTTAACAACGGTAGAAAAATACGTTCCGTGGCGTGGCCCAGGTAGAAATCTTCCATCGGCGGACGTCCAACAATCGTCGTCGCATACACGGGATTCTTGCGCATGGTCACAGCAGTCACGTGCATCAACGGATACAAGTCGGCTTCCGAGTAATAGCCGGTGTGATCACCAAACGGTCCCTCGGTCACCAACGCTTCGGCCGGATCGATATACCCTTCAATCACAAACTCTGCATCAGCCGGTACTTCGAGATCACATGTCACCGCTTTGGCCAACATCACCGGATCCTTGCGCAGGAATCCGGCGAAAATGAATTCGTCGATGTTTGGTGGCAGCGGCGCAGACGCCGAATACATGCTGGCCGGGTCTGCACCGATGGCAATACACACGGGCATCTTCTCGCCGCGTTCGGCCATCTGTCGCATGTGTTCCGCACCACTCTTGTGACGTTGCCAATGCATCGCCACCGAGCGTTTCCCGATCTGCTGCACACGATACATGCCGACGTTCCGAATGCCACGCGCCGGATCTTTGGAGATGACCATGGTCATCGTCAGATACGGACCGCCGTCTTCGGGCCAGCACGTGAGAATCGGAAGTTTGTCGAGATCAACCTCATCGCCGCGCCACACAACTTCCTGACACGAAGGCGTCCCGCCCTTGATCCGCGGTGGAAACTTTGACACCTCAAACAAACGCGGGAGCAACGAAAGTTTACCCATAAGGCCTTCGGGCACTTTGAGATCAAGCAGCGCCGTAATGCGCGCACCAATGGTGTCCATGTCATCAACGCCCAACGCCAGCGACATGCGACGCATCGAACCAAACAGATTGATCACGACCGGATACGGCGACTGCGTACCATCGCGCAGAATCGGTTTTTCAAACAGCAGCGCCTTTCCACCATCGCGCATCTTTGAAACGCGATCAGCAATTTCCGTGAGCTCCAGATGCACGCGCACCGGCTCGCGAATGCGTTGCAATTCGCCAATACGTTCAACGGCTGCGATGTAATCTGCGAGTGTATCGAGTGACATATCCTGTCTGATGACTAGCGTGCGGCGGCAGGCCCAGTGCTCTTCGGCACGGTGCCCACGTGAATGGCGGCAATGCCCAACGTGAGTGTCTGATACCTCACGTCCACAAATCCGGCGCGTTGCATACGATCGGCCAATGCCTGCAAAGCCGGAAACTTTGATACGGACAACGGCAGGTACGTGTAGGCCGAGTTGTGTCCGCTGACAAGTTTGCCGACAAGCGGCAGCATGTAGTGGAAATACGCGTGATAGAAAGATCGCACCAATGCTGACGACGGTGTTGAAAATTCCAGAATTACGAAACGCGCGCCCGGACGCAGTACACGAAACACTTCGCGCAAACACACATCGAGATCGGCCACGTTGCGAATGCCAAACGCGACGATTGCGCCATCCATGCTCGCATCGCGCAGTGGCAACACCATCGCATCCGCCGTCACCGGCGACAACACGTTTGCCGGTGCCTTTCCAGCGCCGTGTTTGAGCATGGGAAAGGCAAAATCAGCGCCAACGATAAACCCCGAAAATCCCGGCAGCCTGCTGAGCGTCGCTCCGACGTCAAGCGTGCCCGCGCACACATCCAGGAACGTGCCAGTGGGGTTCGCCGTCCAGTTCAGCTGTCGCAGTGCTTTCCGCCTCCACGCCTTGTCGATGTTCATCGACAACAGGTGATTGAGCAGGTCGTACCGCGGCGCGATGTCGGAGAACATGCCCTGCACATACCGGCGTTTATCCAGCCCGTCGGCTGCACTCCTCGCCCGCGCCAATCCCTGGGCGTCCGATGCGTGTTCTTCTGATTCAGTCTGTTCGGGCGCAGCGTTGGCCATCCGGGAAACATCTCGGCACGCAAGAGTGCGAGCAAGGCGACAGCTCATTAGCTTGCCAACTTCCCCGCGGACTGAGCGATGATGCGCTCAGTACTGCACGCCGGGCAGACGTCAGCGCACTGAATGCCGAACCCCGACGAGCTGGCAACATTACCAGATGCGGATGTCGTTCGCCTGGCCCAACAGGGTCGCGAGCTTGCTTTTCGCGAGCTGGTGCGGCGTTACGAACGTCCGGTATTCTCGCTGGTCTTCCGTATGGTCCGGGACCGCGAGCTGGCCGAAGATTTGTCGCAGGACGCTTTCATCAAGGTCCTGAACCACATCGATCGCTA
>JBDTTO010000693.1:0-2807 GCA_039930585.1 Gemmatimonadaceae bacterium | reverse complement strand
CGGCGCGTCGCAAGAATTTGCAGCAACGCGCCGCATAACCATTGATGCGAACGAGGGCGTTGCTCAGTTGTGAGCAGCGCCCGCGTCAGTGTCGCGAACAACGGGTGCGCCAATACGGGCACCCGTTGTTGCGTCAATTGGCATCCGGCGGCGACACCCACAGCGTTTATCGACGTGCCTTTACCGGAACTGTGAATGCTTTCACTACGTTGCCGTCTTTGCCGATAACCTGCACACGAATTTCCTTCGCAGTGGCCTGCACTTTTGCAACCTGATCGGTTCCAACCACCAACACGGGATAACGCGCGCCTTTCGTTCCGGCAGGCGTGAACGAAAAGTTGTGAGTATGACCGGCAATAACGAGATCAACGCCCGCTGTGTTTGCCGCTTTCACCCACTCACTACGCGATGAGTCGCTGGCGGGGCTGCTCCAATCCCAACCCCATGACGGCTGGTGCATCACCACAATGCGAAACGGTGCAGTTTTCGCGCGCGTGTTTGTGGCCGAGTGGTGTTTGAACCAGGCGAGTTCTTCGTTGCGATATTCTTCGAAGCGATTGAGCGTCGCGTATACTTGCGTGGAGTCGGGCTTGTCTTCGCCGGAGTCCATCACCAGCAGATGTATCGGGCCGTCGTCACGTGAGAAGTAGTAGCGACCTTCTTCGACGGGAACGTATTTCACGAACTCGCGCGCAAATGCGCCGCGTACGTCGTGGTTGCCGCGCGCCAGTATCAACGGAATGCTCTGATGCAACTTCCCATTGATCAATGGCGAGAGCCACTTTTCCCATACTTGTGATTCTGAACGAATGTCATTGAACGCATCGCCCGTTTGCACCAGAAAATCGAGTGTGTCGTTTTGCAGATGTCGCATCAACGTGTCGATGCGCACGAGATTTTCATGTGTGTCGGTGATGGACGCAAACCGAACGGTCGTCTTACGCGGATCGAATGTCGTGAACGAAAATGTGTCGCTCTCTTTTTCGATGCCTGTTTTAGGCCAGTAACCGGTGACTTCAAAAACGGGCGTACTCACAACGCGATAGTCGTACTTCTGTCCCGCTTTCAGGTTGTGCAGGCGCACGCTGTGAATTGTGCCAACTGCAAGCATGCCGAATTGAGACGCGTACGCGACTTTGTTGAGTTGTCCGTTGATACCGTACATCACGCGAACGTTCGCCGGCAAATCCGTGGCCCACGTAATGGTCGCGGATGAATCGGTCGGCGCATGCAGATAAGGCCCGTGTGTGATGGCCGCGCTTACCGGACAAACGGGATGTGGTTCGTCCGCATTGCCGCTGGTGGGGCGGGACGTACACGTCACCCCGGCGGGGACCAGAACGGGAGTTTGTGCGGCAAGCGACGTTGTTGAGACAAATTGCGCACCAATTGCTACGATCGCGATCAACCAGACTGAGGCACCGTTCGGCATTAAGCGTGCGACGCCGAGCGTGGCATTGGGCCGGCACCCTGAGAATCGCCATCTCAAATTCATGGTTCTTTGAAAGATGCTGTACATGGTGTCGCCGTTTGAGGACTCCCGAATTGAACAATCGGGAGATGCCACCGTATTGCGGGGCTTTGTACCCGATGCCAACATATTTCGTATAGGGCTCGAATACAAACGACAACATGTCTTTCCGTGGCGAAAGCTCAACCGCGTCGGCTGCGCGATTCCTGCGCGATGCCTGTGCGTTTTCTTTCGGTTCGGTTCTCATTGATTCATAAGCCACCTACTGACTATTCGTATGACACGTATTCGTCCCGCCACGTTTGACTGCAATCGCATTACCAGGCGATTGAGGTTCATTCCCATCACAGTGCTGGTCGCGCTGGGGTGCGAAAAGAGCGTCGCCGTGCCTTCAAGCGCGGCATCCACCGTCACGGATTCTGCCGGCGTAACAATCGTGCAGAATCATCGCCCGTTGTGGACGGACTCGACGCGGTGGCGAGTTGATTCAGTACCGCTGACTCACATTGGCGCGAACGACAAAGATGTGCAGCAGCAATTCCGATTTTTGCGAGGCGCGTATCGCCTTGCGAGCGGGAACGTCGTTGTTGCCACCCCCGATGACATCCGACTGTTTGACGCGAACGCACATTTCATCAAAACCATTGCGCGTCAGGGAAGCGGGCCCGGAGAGTTTCGTTCGCTGAGCAGCGTTACTCGAATTGCGAACGATTCGATACTTGCGTCGCAGGGCGTCGCCGAAGGCGGAATCAAAAACGTCGTGTTTGCGCCGGACGGATCATTGGCGTATGAAGAACGACCAGATATGAGTCGACGCACGGCGCTCGGCCCGTGGAACGAATGTCAGTCGATCGTTTTTCCGGATCGTTCGCGCCTTGGTTGTAAATCGGATCCAACCATCCCGGCGTCGGATTTAAATCGCCCCAGCAGACTTCTTGCAAATGGCTTGTCTTCGCCGGGGCCCGGAAGACTGCGAAACCTGATGCGCTGGCATGTGATATCCGGTGACATGCAGCATTCGTATCCGCTTGGCATTGGCGCAGGCATCGAACAATTCGGCGTCGAAATAAAAGGAACAAGTTACGGGTTTCATCATCATCCGTTCTATTCAAGATCAATGATCAGCGCGGGAGGGAATCCGTTGCGATTGGTCATGCTCACGAATCCCGAATACAACATCGAAGTCTGGACACCGACGGGAAAGCTGGAACGTCTCATTCGTCGCGATGGCGGTCGTCGAGTTGCAACGGCCGAAGAAAAGGCTGGCGCCGTTGATGAAATGCGCAAGAACCTCACGGAGCGCGACCGAGAAAGTGATCCCGCTCGCGTCAATCTC
>JBDTTO010000692.1:0-2821 GCA_039930585.1 Gemmatimonadaceae bacterium | reverse complement strand
TCATTCGGGATACCTGATCAGCCAACTCGAGTTCGGCCAATTCCGCGCGCTTGGCGTCGAGCACCATGATAACGCCGGCGTTCAGTTGTTCGTTGGCCCGTTTGCTGCGTTCGCGCGCTTCCATCAATTTTGTACGCAGCTTGGCCAAGGTGAGTTGTGTCTCCATGAAGGCCAGACGAGCTGACACCTGCTGTTCATTCAGCCTGGACTCGAGAAAACTCTGCCGCAGTTGAAGTTTGGTTGCGAGAAGTTGCAAGTCTGCGAGTGTGCGCATTCGAATCCCACTTGCTTCGAGCGTATCAATCGCCTGGATCGCACCAACGCGCAACCGTGTGCGCAAATCAGTCAACACACCCTCAGTCAAATCGAGCTGTTGCTGTACTTCGGCCGCATCAATGCGAAGGCGTTCCTCGACGAAGTCACGCCCATTTTGCTTTGGCGCCCACAGCTCATCTCGCACGGCTGCGCCGCCAACTTTCGTTTCCTGTTCATCAAGACTGACACGTTTCAGTTCCAATTCGGCACCAGCGACAGCAAGCCGAGCTTTCGCAGCGTCCTGTTCGGAACGTGCACCTGCCTTTACTGACTTCAGCACCGATTCCAGCTCGGCCTCCGCGAGTTCCAATCGCAGCATCGCCAGTTTCCGTTTCGCGTCGATGGCAAGTGCGAGAGAATCACGCACCTTTGATTCCTGCACCTGCGCCGTTGCAACAGCCGCACCCGCGCCAATGGTGAGTCCAATCAACAGCGTTGCCATCGTGCGCAACCGATTGCGTCTCGTCAGGCTGGGCGGTGCATCAAACTGCGACTGTCTGCGAAATGCCTGCATCACGTCACGTTCCAACGACGCGCGAAATTCCGGCGACGGTGTGTGCCGAGTGTTGTGGTCAGTCATACAGTGGATCCTTCGGCTGATGTTGTTCCAGCAAGTACGTCGCGCAATCGTTCGCGGGCACGACGTAATCGTCCTTCAATGGCGCGTTCCGTAATTCCGTACGCGACAGCCAACTGCGAAACTTTCTGTCGCTCATAATGAAACTGTTCCAACAACTCTGACTCGGCGGGCGGCAACTGCGCCAACGCTCGCGTCATGATCGATGCAATCTCTGATGAATCGGAAACGCGATCATCTTCGACCGCCGCCAATATTTCTTCGGCAGGCACCGAGTCGAGCGGAACGCCTTGTCGCTTTCGGTAATGATTGATGATGAGATTGCGTGCAACCGTCGTGAGCCACGCGAGCGGCTTGTCAGGTGCGCCCGTGCGCGGCCACTCACGCACCGCGCGCAACCACACTTCCTGCGTGACGTCCTCTGCCAACTCGCGCTCGCCGGCACACTTACGCGAGGCGTAGCCGTAGAGCGCGTCTACGGTGGCCTGGTAAATGGATCGAAGCTGCGCTTCAGTGATGCGTGAGGACATTGGGCGGGCAGAGGTTCAGTGTCGTTCATTGATATGACAATCGAACCCGCAAAAACCCACGCCGATTCGAAAATCAGGCGTGGGTACTCGTAATTGGTGCTTTATCTCGCGCCCTGCGTGATGTGCCCGAACAACCCGTTCTGCGTGGCCGGCTGCGAGCGCCAGTACTGCGGTGGGGCCGTGACTGTGGCGCCAAGCTCGGCCGCCGCGTGCCAGGGCCAGCGGGGGTCGTACAGAATACCGCGCGCGAGTGCCACCATATCCGCCTTGCCGCTTGCGATGATGTCCTCTGCTTGTTGCGCCTCTGTAATCAGACCAACGGACATCGTTGGTACACCGGTCGCGGCCTTTACTGCTTCGGCAAACGGCACTTGATCTCCAGGGCCAAGCTGAATTTTCTGCAGCGGTGATACGCCGCCGGTTGATACATCAATCCAGTCAACGCCGCGCGTTTTGAGTGCCTGTGCAAATGCAATGGTGTCGTCGACGTGCCAACCGCCTTCAACCCAGTCCGTTGCTGACACGCGCACGCCGACCGGTTGTGATGCGGGAAACGCCGCGCGTACCAACTCAAATATTTCGAGCGGAAAACGCAAGCGATTTTCCAGTGATCCGCCGTATTCGTCGGTGCGATGGTTTGACAGCGGCGAAAGAAACTGATGCAACAAATATCCATGCGCGGCATGTACCTCAATGCCGTCAATTCCCAAACGTGCTGCGCGATGTGTTGCTGCAACAAATGCATCGCGAATGCGTTGCAGACCAGCGTCATCCAATGCGATGGGTGCGCGCTCGTCTTCTTTAAACGGCACTGCAGACGGCGCGTATGTCATCCAGCCGCCGTCGTTCAGATCAACGAGTTGTCCCCCTTCAAACGGGGCTCGGACGGATGCCTTTCGTCCCGCATGCGACAATTGAATGACCACGGGAATTTTCGAGTGTTCACGAATCATGGCGAGTACCGGTTGCAGCGCGTTTTCCGTCTTGTCGTTAAACAGACCAAGATCACGCATTGATATACTCCCTTTCGCTTCAACAGCTGTTGCTTCGAGACATAACATCCCCGCGCCTGATACTGCGAGATGGCCGAGATGCATCATGTGCCATGATGTCGCGCAACCATCAACAGCGGAGTATTGGCACATTGGAGAAATCACAATGCGGTTTGGCATCGTGACGTTGCGAAGTTGTAATGGTGTGAAGAGTGCGCTCATCTGAATTCCTTGTATGCAAACGTGTTGAGTGACGCGAATGCACAAGCGTTGGTTGTTTGTCTTACTTGAGCGCGTTTCGTGTCGCTCAATGTCTCGCTACTGCTGAAAAATAGCGGTTCGTCACAACTGCGTTGCTGCACCATTGCAAACAGACTCGGCCTGCGCCGGGCGGCCGCTGCATTCCC
>JBDTTO010000691.1:0-2823 GCA_039930585.1 Gemmatimonadaceae bacterium | reverse complement strand
GGGTGTCGCCGTAGCCCTTTAGAACGGGGGAATCGGTGACCTTCTCCGTCAGGTCCTGCACGACCTGCTCCGGGTCGCCCTTCGTCATGAGCGCATGTTCGCCTGCCTGTCGCCTTACTGTCATGAACATGAATCGATACTGGCTCTGATTGTCGATTGCAAAGTCAGCGTAGGCCATTCCCATGCGGCGCAGACGTTCGATGGGATCTTCAATGCGGCCAATGCGATTCATGGCGGCGGCCAGCGAAAGGAAGTCCACCAGGCACAGCTCTTCGAGGAGCGTATCCTTGTCCTTGAAGTGGTGGTAGATCGCCGTCGGTGTGTATTCAATCCGAGCCGCAATCGCGCGCATCGTCGTTGCTTCGACGCCGTCGGCCACGAACAATTCGCGGGCGGCGTCCAGGATGCGTTGGCGCGTTTCGGCCTTTTGGCGTTCGCGGCGGGCGCTGGACGGTGATTGCTTTGGCGGGGCGGAAGTCATGAAGCCAATGTCGCCAACTCACCTAACGCTGTCAAGTGAGCAGCGAACCCGGAGAATTCTTCCGGACACCAGGGGGTCAGAGTCGTTGATCGGCGGACACCAGGGGGTCAGAGTCGTTGATCGGGGCATCAGGGGGGCAGACTCGCTGATCGAAGGGCCAGCGTCCCTGTACCATTTTTCGGCGACGCTGACCCCATTGATCACTGACCCAATTGATCACGCCGGATGCCCCCGAAACATGAAGTACAACGCCCCCATCACGCACAGCGACGCCCACAGGTAGTCCAGCTTGATCGGCTGCTTCATGTACAGCACGGCAAACGGCACAAATACCGCCAGCGCAATCGCCTCCTGCAAAATCTTGAGCTGCGGCAAACTCAACGTGGTGTAGCCAATACGATTGGCCGGCACCTGGATGCCGTATTCGAACAGCGCGATTCCCCAACTGACCAGCGCCGCCACGTACCAAGGTTTGGCGCTGAGGTCCTTGAGATGTGCATACCACGCGAACGTCATGAACACGTTCGATGCAGTAAGCATCAGACCAGTTTTGAGCAGCGTCGATGTCATAACACGGGGTCAGGTGGGTGAGCGAAAGGCTTTCCTGAATCGTAAGTGATGCGTCCACGACTCCAAGTGACCAGAACGGTCGCGTCGCACTTTTCTGAGTGACACGCGAAGCCAATCGACCAAGACGGAGCCAAACACGACGAACGGAACGTTGCTGCTTTCGGGAAGCACCCCGCAGGGTGGAGTTACCCTCTGGTACAACCCACACGGAATTCGTGTATTTAAGGATATTGGCGTCAGTTTTCCGAGAGCCAGCGCACCGGCGAAGCTGCACCGTTTCCGTCGCTGTTCGTCCCGCGTCACAACAAAATTTCCTTCCGCCGTTGCGCGACGCCGGTTGTTCGGCGAGTGTCGTATGGTAGAATCGCCCGAACGGAGATTGCGTATGCCCACTGCCCGCCACCGCCCGCATCAACGCCTGAACTCGACGCTCGTGTGGGCGTCGTTCGCGTGCGCCGGAGCGGCACTGACGCCCGCATCAGTCATGGCCCAGGGCGGACGTGGTGGCACAACCGGCAGCGCAGCATCCAAACCGGCACCGACGCGCACGGCTGCCGCACCAGCGTTAGGCGGCGCATGGACGATGCCTGACGCTCAGGATCTCGTCGAACGCGTGATTCGCCGCATTGTCACGCAGGACAAACCGGCCGCAGTCCCCATTGCAGACTTCACACTGCGCGCATTTGGACGCGAAGCCACATTGATGGCCGTGCGCAAATATCTGGGGCGCGATGTCGATTTGCCGGCAAGCGTTTACGCCTCCGTTGCAGAGTGGGCCAACGCGGTCGACAAACTTCCGGTTCCTGAATGCATCGCCGCAGATTCAACGTGCGCAGCACCAAGCACCGTGTGGCTGGCCGTCACAAAATTTGAACGCGGCGATTTACCGCACGAAATGAACGTGTGGTATACAACGTCGTTTATCGCCAAGCCGCACGATCAGGTGATTACAAATCGCTATTCATTCTGCGAACGCTGGCTGCGCGTTGGCGGCACCTGGAAATACGACGGATTTATTCGCGTCACGAGCGGCTGAACTTCGAGCTCTGATTCAACCGTCGCTGCGAAAAGTCAGCAACGACGAATAATCACGACGTAACCGGTACCGGCACAGACTTCGGCCGAATGCTTATGCGTTCATCATTGGCCATCAACCGGGTATGGCGCGCGCCCAGCCAGAATGAAATGCCCAGCCAGATCGCGGACATCGGAACCGCGAGCAAACAGATGGACGCGATAGAAAATCCGACGGCCGCCAGTTTCGCGAATCCCCACGCGCCAATCTGATCACCGGTACGATAGACAAACGTGTCGATGAGATTTTTTGCCTTGTATTTGTCTTCGGGCGTCACGACGGTATAGAGCACTTCGCGTCCCGGGCTCGCGAACGCATTGTTACCGGCACGCCGCGACACGCTGAACACAACAAACAGCGCGATGGACGACCACATGCCCAATGCCGCGAATCCGACAACGCTCATCAGCGGCAAAATTGCGAGCGTGATGCCAACGCCGAGCCATTTGATGACGCGACCGGTGACAAATATCTGCGCGAGAATCGTGAGCACCTGCACAAAGAAGTCGAGCTTCGCGTTAAACGCTGCCCGCGCTTCCTGCGTCGCAAACGACGAACGCACCAATTCCGCCTGCTGCAGATAAAGAACCGTGGTGCCAATCGTGTACAACATCATGTACAGACAGATCATCAACAAATACGGCGACTTCATCACGCCGGTAAATCCCGCCAGGCTGTTTCCGCCGATCGGTGCGCG
>JBDTTO010000690.1:0-2826 GCA_039930585.1 Gemmatimonadaceae bacterium | reverse complement strand
AGAATACCGAGAAAGCAAAATCGGTTGGTACGTATACATTTGGTGCGATGTATCGATGGGTCGTGTGGGGCAATCTGTTGTGGGTGGGCGACGGTGACAGCAACGAAATTCAGCTCGTTGATAAAACCGGAAAAACCACAAGCCGGATTCGCGCGCCGTGGCCCGCTCGTCCGTTTGACCGGGTTGCGTTTGATCGCATGGCGAAAGTTGAATTAGCAGATTTGCCAGAGTCGCAACGAAGCGCGTACCCCGGTGCGATGCTCTCGGCCAAATATCTGCCGCGCACGGAGCCGTTTTTCAAACGGTTTCACGTTTCGCCTGAAGGGCATCTGTGGATCGAACGATTCAACATCGATGCCACTGCGCCCAGCGAATGTGTGGTAATGGCGCGCAATGGCAGCGTTGTTGCGAAACTCACAATTCCCGGTGGCTTTGAGCCGAAGGAAATTGGAGACGATTATGTGTTGGGCATCAAACGAAATCGCGACGGCCTTGAGACCGTCGCGATGTATCGAATCTGGAAATAAGTCGAAGCAGTCAGGGTCGTTGTTAAGCTCCCTGCTTCCAGCGTCGTTGTAACACTCGCTACTTCCCCGGCGTTACCAACTTCGAAAGTTCGGCCGCCGTATACGGTTTTTTGCGCAGTGCCGACGCCGCACGAATTGCCGCCACACGTTCCGCAGTGATAGGCGGCGCATTGTTGCCGAATGATTTGCGAACGTAGGTGAGCACCAGTGCAACCTGCGCATCGTTAAGTGCCGGCGCCCAACCCGGCATGTCACCTTTGAACATCTCACCTTCGACTTCAACTTCGCCGGTCAGTCCGCGAAGCACGATGTGAATGAGACGTTGTTCATCGCCGGTGACAAACTCACTGCTGGCCAGCGGCGGATATTGCGAAGGCAATCCCGCACCGGAAAGCTGATGACATGCAACACACGTCATCGCGTAGATCTGCGCGCCGCTCAGCGTGCCGGCAATTTTGATTGTCGACGGGTCAGGTGGTTTGACCTGCGCCCGCATTTCCGACGACGCGACAACTGTTGCAAGCGCAACGAATGTTGCGCGCGAGCATCGTGAAAGTGCTGTTGTCCAGTGCGAAACGGTCTTCATCAACCAAGCAGTTTGCGAAGTGTTTGATAGCTGGTGCGGATGCTTTCAATTGAACCGCCGGGCCACTGTGCTGCGCCGTCCTGTTCGACAAAGAAATACCGCACGCCGGACTGTTTCCACTCGGCGATGATGGGTTTGAAATCGATATCACCCGAACCAACTGGTGACGGTTTGCCGGGCAACGGTGCTGCCGGCGCACCACCTCGGCCACCCTGTGGCGGGCCTGCCGGTGCACTGGCCGCGGTAGGACGCGGTGTCGGATTGGCCGCATTGCGCAGCGAAATCGTTTCGCGATCCTGCGCCGCTTTGAGGCTCTCAAAATCCTTGATGTGCCACATGACAAACCGATCCGGATATTTCCTGAACCACGCCACCGGATCCTGGCTTGCAACGCGCGCCCAGCCCAGATCCATCTGAAAGTTGAACACGGCCGGATCAGTTTCGGTGACGAAAATATCCATGCCGGTTTTGCCACCACCAACGTCAACGTATTCACCAGTGTGGCTGTGAAACGCGAGCTTCAATCCGTTGCTCTTGAGTTTCGCGCCCATCGTGTTGCACTCCGCCGCAATGCGCTTCCACGCATCAACGGTGTTCATTGGAGTTTCGGTGCGGCCAAGTGATGGGATCGTGATGTATTCGTGCCCAATGACCTGAGCGATGTGGATTTGCGCGTCAATATCCTTGCGCAGCAGATCCATACCAATGTGTGAACTGGGCGACTTGAGTTTGAGGCGATCAAGCAGTGCGCGCACCTGTTCGGGCGTCTTGTTGTTGTATCCGGCAAATTCGATCTGTTTGTAGCCAATTTGCGCGACTTTTTCGATGGTGCCATCAAAGTCCGCGCGCATTTGGTCGGCCACTGTGTACAGTTGCACGCCAATGCCATCAACCGACGGCTTGATCGCGAGTGAACCGCCGCGTTTAGCCGCAGTGCCGCCACCCACCACCGAATTTCGCGCGCAACCCGCGAGCAAACTGCCGGTTGCCGTCAGCACCGCCAGGTCGCGAACGAAGTTGCGACGGCTTAATGCGTCGGTCGGAACATCCGGTAACAGGATGCCGTCGGATAATGAGTTGAAAGCTTGACTCATGGTCGGGGCGTTCGGTGAGAGTAGCGCGCGATGTTGACTGCAGACTGGGCACTGCCTGCAACCGTTCGACACGCAGCATGCGCTGCACGCGGTTCACGGCTTTGGTAGCCTACCCCATTTGCAGCTAATTCCACCTGGGCGCAAGCGCTTGATGCCGGGACGAAACGTCAGAAACGGGCAAGGAATGGTTGGCCCCGGCACCGCATCGGCTGCATGTTACATCCACGTGTTGATGTGTTCCGCCCAACATCCTGCTGCCCGAGTGTCATGACTATGCGCTGGTCCAATTCCCGAATCACGACGCTGGTGCTGACAGCGTCGCTGAGTATCGCTGCTGCGTGCTCGCCGAAAACGGCTGACGCGCCGGCGCCCGCCAATTTGAAAGTCGCAACCGGCCCCGCCATCGACCCGGCCAACCTCGACACCACCTGCGCCGCGTGTACTGATTTTTATCAGTTTGCGAACGGCGGTTGGCTCAAGAAAACAACAATTCCGGCGTCGTACTCCTCATTTGGTGCGTTTGAAGAATTGAACGATCGCAATCGCGATCAACTGCACAAACTGCTCGACACGTACTCGGCCAATGCGACGACCGGAAAAGCGGCCAGTGGCAGCGCCG
>JBDTTO010000689.1:0-2832 GCA_039930585.1 Gemmatimonadaceae bacterium | reverse complement strand
GCGGGCGCGGCGCTGGCTGAAGAAGAACATGGACCAGGACTGGAAGATGGACGAGCTGGCGGCCTACGCCAACACCAGCCCGCGCACCTTGCTCAGGCGTTTCCAGAAAGCCCTGGGCATGAGCCCGATCCAATACACCCAAAATTAATTGAGCTTACTGATAAACTGAAAGAAGAACTAAACAAATTAAAAAGTAGATTTATCGAATTGTATGATGTAAAAATGAAGGGTCTTCAATCAAGTGAGTTTTTCATTAACGTCGGCTCTGTTCGCACAGTTAACGGGAGGCGCTTGCCCCACAGGCGCAGACGAAACGATCCGCGGGTGGGGAACGCACAAGGATGAAGTTGCCCTGTTGCCAGCATCCGAGAAGCTGAAAATAGCGCAGATTGCCGACTTGGTCGTGACCAGCTTCACCATGACGGGGTGCTCTCCGCTTGGACTGCTCGTAGTGGTTGGGCACGCCGACCACGATGCCAAGGGTGCGGCATTCGAGCAGCAGGTAAGTGACGAACGCGCTACGTCGGTCTCCGCCGCGCTTGCCACCGCGATGATAGATCTTTGGAAAGCTCGCAAATTAGGTGTGTTCCCGAGTGGATCCATCAAGTTCGAGAAAAGTGGCATTGGTGCGAAGCAGCCCGATATTCTCAACATTCCGAACGTTCGCGATCGCACGCTGAATCGTCGCGTGGAGATCAAGGTTCGGTTGCGGGGCGCGCCGATTCCTCCGAAGGACACGTTCGAAACGCGGGTGGCCCGGTTTCTGAAGTTGCTCACCACCAACAAAGTGGATCCCGACCCGCGCGGAAAGCGGACAGAGCGGGCCAAGTGCATTTTGGGCAAGATCCTGCTGCCGGGAATCCTTGATGTATTCGTAGACGGAACTGCGTCCAATCAACAAGTGGGACCGCACCGCGTTCCCGGGAATCTTTGCAGTTTCTCTGGTAAGTACGATCCTCCGGCAATTTCTGACGCCGACTTCGCCAAGTTTCTGGGGACGGTGAATGTGGTCTTGAAAGGTCCGGGCTTTGGTCCGACCAAATCGGATGCGGAAATACTGAGAGGCCTGTCGGGACTGATCCTCATGATTAATGAAGGCATCATCAAGGTGGAGCGTTATATCACGGTGAATTCATCCGATTTCGGGTACGTGGGTGACAAGACGCGTGGCAATAGACTCTCGTCAATTTTTGCTGACCATTTGAAAGATCCAAACAGCATTTATTCCTGCTACAGCGACTTCACGGGCAACGAATAAGTGACATTAGGAGGCGTCCGCGCTCCCGTAGAAATTCGAAGGAAGTCACGTAGTGAAAACACCGCAGCGTTTGCGCCCAGACCCGGCGCGAACGTGAGTAGAGATCACGTCGAATCAGGTCGAATGAGGTCGAATCCTGACCGCCCTCACTCACTCCGCAACGCCGTCATCGGACTCACACGACCTGCCTGCCACGCAGGGATGATCGATGCCAGCACTGATGTACACAACATGACCGCGACGACACCAACGAGAATGATCGGACTGCCCATCGACGTTTCGTAAAAGAGCGTTGAGGCGTACCGGGACAAGGCAACGGCGCCGAGCATGCCTAATACCGACCCGATTGCAACGGTCGTCACTCCGCCCTGCACCACCATCAGCACCACCCGACCACGCTCGGCGCCCAATGCCGCGCGAATTCCGATTTCGTGCGTACGACGTCGGACACCATACGCAATGACGCCGTAGAGGCCAACAGATGCGACGAGCAGCGCGAGAGCGGCGAGCACGCCAAAGAGAAACGCACCCAGGCGCCATGGGCGATAGTCGCGTTCAACTTTCTGTTCGAGTGTTTGCAAACGCAAGTCGGAGTTCGGCAAGGCGGCTTCGAGCAATGTTCTGGTTTGGGCGAGAGCAGCCGGCGTTTGACCGGACTTTGCGCGCACAATCAGCACGGCGGGGCGCGTTGGACCGCCGGATTTCGAGCCTTGCTCGAGCGGCAGGAATGCCTGCAGTGTTGCGCTCTCGACAACGCTCGAGATATGCGCATCCTGCACAACGCCAACCACCGTTCGACAGACATTTGTTCGGTAGAACGTGAGACATTGTCCGAGCGGATTTTTGCCGGGCCACGCAATACGTGCCATTGCCTCGTTCACAACCGCGACCAACGGTGCACCTTGTACATCGTTTGACGCAAACGCGCGACCACTGACTATGCGCAATCCGACAGCCGTCATGTAATCCGGCGATACATCACGCACCATCGGGCCCGACCCGTTCAACTTCGGTTCGGAATCGACGCCGAACACGCGCGTGGTCATCATACTGAAACCGCCAATTGGCGAATGACTCGCCAGCGCTACGCGTTCAACATTCGGGCTGCGCGCCAACTGCTCGCTGGTTTCGCGAAGCACTCGCACCAATTCGATTGTTCGCTCAAATGATTCGCCGCCGCGTTCATTTTTCAATTTAGGTATGGCGAAGGCTACTTGCTGCACGTCATATCCGATGTGCACCGACATAACGCGTCGCAGGCTTTCGACACACAACATGGCACCACTGAGCAGCACAACGGCCAATGCCGTCTGCCCCATCACCAAAGTTGCGCGTAGTCTGCTATGCCGCGACGTAGCGCGTTGACCGTTTCGCAGTGCGTCTGTGGTACCGAAACGGCGAAGGTGTGCCATCGGTACAAGTGCAAGCAAGAACGTGACGATGACCGTAGCTGCGGTAATTCCTCCGATAGTCTTCAGGTCGATGGCGCTACCGGACCAGCGCACACCTGGAATAAGCGACGAACGCAACAGACTTCCCGCCCAGTTGCCAACCACTAGCGCGGCAACCATCGA
>JBDTTO010000688.1:0-2833 GCA_039930585.1 Gemmatimonadaceae bacterium | reverse complement strand
GAGATCGCGAAAAGTCGATCTGCGAAATGCAGAGCGAATATGTGGTGGACGCACGCGAGTACGAACGGGTCCGGCAGATTTATATCGAAACCGCTCGAAAGTCGGCGAAGCCCGGCCAGAAGACGGTCACGGTCCCGAAACCGCGCCCTGCCACCGAAGGCCTTGCCCGCCTCTACTGTAACGGACTGGCGCTCGTTTTCCGCACCCAAACAGCGGTCCCATCCATAACGCCTCTGCCACAACAGACCGCCAGTGCCACCGGGTCACCGCCGCCTTCGGCTGGCGGAGCAGTTCCCGGCACCGATCCAGCGGCATCCGGTCAAAATCCCCAAATGACGCCCGCAATGCAGGCGCAGCTGGACTCGGTCAGAGCCTCGATTGTCGCCAGTCAGAATCCAATTGACAGCGGCGCCATCAAGGTGGCAGCCCAAATCCGCGCGCAGGCGGCCGCCGAGCAGCTGGCGTACAACAACAGGAGCATGGTCACGGATACTGGCAAAGGTCAGGCAATCATCGCCGGAACCAAGCCAGATTCCGGCGCACCGAAGTCTGTCGCGGCAGGCGGAGCGGCCCCCCCGCTGCCGACTTCAGTCGCCAACGGCGGATCCGCGCCGCCGCTGCCGACCACTGCTCAAACCCAAACGGTAGTGCCGGCACAGCCCCCGGTTGCAACCGTTCCAGCTGGAACGCCGCCGGCGGCTGCGACCACATCACCGGGCACGCCACCCGCGGCTCCACCCGCGGCTCCACCCGCGGCTCCACCCGCTACGACGCCGATCGTAGTTGCGCCGCCAGCCACGAACGGCGTCACGATCCCGCCCGCCGTCATTCCCGGAATCGTCTCGGCGAATGGTGTCGTTGCAAATGCGAACGGCACTGCGCCCCAGGCCGGCGCTTCGCAGCCCGCGGCGCCGGTCGTCACGCCGCAACAACCAGTTCTGGTCGGCACGCCCGCGTCCTCGTCAACCAACGTTGATCCGACATTGGGTGGACTGATTAACGAAGGCGGTCAGGCCGCACTCAACGCCGCCAGTTCGCAACTCGGTCTCGTGCGCGGCAGCATGGACAGCCTCGCCGTTGAGATTCAAAAGAAGTTTGCGCTCTCGTTTGCGTGCATCGTGTTTGTGTTGTTTGGCCCGCCTATCGCGCTGCGTTTTCCGCGCGGCGGTGTGGGAGCCACCCTTGGTGTAAGTCTTGTTGTGTTCGGGTTGTACTACGTCTGCCTCATGGCCGGTGAAACGTTGGCCGATGCCGGCAAGTTGCCACCATTTGTCGCCATGTGGATTGCGAACGTCATCTTCACGCTGGCCGGATTGCTGCTGCTGATCAACATCGAGACAACTGCCGATGCATCACGTGGTGGTGGTATTCGCGCCTGGTTTGAAGAACGTCGAGCGCGTCGCAGTCGGCGCGCCGTGCGCGTCGCGCAACCGACGGCTGCTGTTTGAGCCAGACTACTTCACCAACGGGACGGAGCGCGGTTAAACCTCCGCGCGCTACACGCCCACGTCGCCTTATCACGCCACTTGATCGATACGTCGCCGCAGAATTTGCGCGCATCTTTCTTGTGACGTTGCTGGGATTTCCACTGCTCGTCATTGTTATCGATCTCGTGGAAAAGTTGCGGCGCTACACGGCCGACAACCTGAGCATCGCAGACGTCGCGCTGGCGTACTACTACATGTTGCCCGATACCATGTTCATGGTGTTGCCGGCAGCGACCCTGTTTGCCACTGTTTTTTCCATCACGACCTTCACGCGTTATTCGGAAGTTACGGCCGCAAAAGCATCGGGCATCAGCTTCTATCGGTTTATCGCGCCAGTGATCGTGATGTCATTCATGGCGATGGGATTGGGGTTGGTGGTCGGTGAGTTTGCACCGCCGGCAAACGCAAAGAAAGAAGCGATCCTTCGCAAAAAGAGTGTGTCGCCCGAGAACGAGCGATACAACTTTTCGTTCTCAAGCGCGACGGGTCGCAACTATCGCATCTACACACTGGATGTGCGGCGCAATTATGTCGATCGCATCGAGATTGAAGAGCGCCGCACCGCCAGGCGTCCGGCCACGCTCATCGCGGCCGATCAGGGCGATTGGAAGCCCACGCGCGGCTGGTCGCTGAGCCACGGTGTGATGCACGTGATGCGCTCCGACACCTCCGATTTTGTGGTCGCGTTCGATTCGATTTACGACGGCAAGCTGCGCGAATCCGCGAAGGAACTGCGCGCCAGTGAAAAAGCGCCAGCCGAAATGACATTCGGCCAGTTGACGAATTTTATTCACGCGCTTGAAGCGTCAGGTGCGGATGTCGCGGTGCTCAAAGTTGAGCGCATGCTGAAGATCGCGATTCCAGTTACGTGTGTAATCATCGCGCTGTTTGGCGCGCCGCTGGCGACCAGCTCGCAGCGGGGCGGCGCCGCATTTGGTGTAGCCATTTCACTCGGCACTACCATCATATTTTTGATACTTATTCAGCTCACGAAGGCCATCGGTGGCAACGGCGTTATTTCGGCCGATCTTGCAGGGTGGCTACCAAACATTCTGGTGGGAACTGTTGCGTTGATACTTCTCGCGCGCGTGCGAACATAGATGGCAACGACAATACAACGCATCATGATGCGTCCGGCCCTGCTGATCACCGGGATGCTCAGTGCACTGGGCAAGCGCGTGTACTACGGCCGGGACATGGTGCGCGCGCTTGCCGATCCGGGCACGTGGTATACGGAATTCATCCGGCAGATGCGGACGATTGGTGTTGAGTCCGTACCGCTCACCGTTATCGTTGCCGCGTTTCTCGGTGGCCGGCCACCCTCACCGCGGACTCGCTGAAGGACG
>JBDTTO010000687.1:0-2835 GCA_039930585.1 Gemmatimonadaceae bacterium | reverse complement strand
ACCCGCGCGCGGCTTGCCGTCATTCGCACCTGTTACCCAAACCGCTCCACTGGCCGCGCCAATTTTTGCATGGACTCCAAGATTGGTGACCTGCACGAGCGATATTGGTGGAGAACCGCCTTCGTCATCGGCGGCCGTGTCCTTCGGTGCAGCCGCATCGCGTACCTGCACCAACATCAGCGTCGCGCCGTTGCGCTGCGTGGCGTCGGAAACCGGCATCGGTATTGAAACAATGCGCCCCTGATCCAATGCACGCTTAACAACAATCCGTCGCGTAGTGCGCAGTGCAGGCAATGAGTCCCAGGCTTGTCGCCATTCCCACGAACCCTGGTTGATGATCACCGGTTCAAGCGACGCCGGGACCGCCAATGTTTCGACCAGCAGCGTATCGATGTTCATTGTGCGAACAGCCAGCGTGCGGAACGCCCCTCGCTCAATCATCAGGCGGCCGTACGGTTGCTGAATGTCAGGCTCGTAACCCGTTGTGCGAAATGAAGTCGCTGGATTCCCGGTGATTGGCTGGCCAAACGCATCCCGCAACGCAGTCGTCGACAGAAAAACAGCGTACGTCACCCGTGGCTTGAGTGTCGCATCAAGTTCCCAATCGGTGCGTGTTTCCGCGGTATCAAACGAAAACTTTACGGCTGGCGAAATACGCAACACTTTCGCGAGCTCAGTACCACTGACCGGTGTCGAGAAGTGCAGGGAAATGCCGCCGGTCGGGCAATATCCTTCCTGGCTGCATTCCGCGCCGGCGAGTTTGAAAGTACCGTGCACCTTGAATGGCCAACGCGAAGTTGAATGCGCCGTTGGCGTGCTCGCACCCTCTTCGAGTTCACGCGGGACGACCAGCTGTGCGAGACAATCAAGCGGTAATGCGGCTGACGCCTTGAGTTTGATTTCGCGCGCGGGCGTTGCGCCATTACCAACAGGCGTGAGTGAAACGTTGGCAACCCTGGTGTTGCCGCGCACACAACGCGCGGTGGGTTCAACACGCGAAAGCGCCGCAATATCTGCAGCACGCACGGGCACATCAAAACGCAACGTGAATTCCGGCGAGGTATCGAGGTTGTCCGTTGTATCGCCCGACGAAACGGGCGTGCTACTGACGAGCGTTGGACCGCGCACCCGGAATTCGGTGCGATACGTTGTCGCAAGCTGACTGCCGTCCATTGCCTTGAACGTCGACGACACGGACACGGCGTAACGCACGCCACGCCGAAGCGCCGGCCGCGGAATGATGCGGAGCGTGACCGGGTCGCGCCAATCGACAAGCGCGCCGGGCACCGCCGGTTCAATGCGAACAATCGTTGCCGGATCAACCGCGTTGTCCAGTGAACCGGCAACCGGCCGATCAAACGTGATGGTAATCGTGTCGTTCGCCGAAGCCTCAGTGCCCGGCGACGCACGCAATACACGCAACGGCTCGGCCTCTGCCGAAAACACGAAACCCGCCACCGCAAGCGCCATCGGGAAGCGCAAGCCTTTTATCATGACATCCTCTGCAGCAGGGGAAGGTGATCCGTTTGTTCAACAAACTTCACTTCATCGCCAACGTTTATGTCGCCGTCCTCAAGCACAATTGCAAACGCACCGCCGCCCCACGCCGGACGCATCACCGCCTGCAAACCTGGTAACGCCTCGTCCATGCGTTCGCACGGCTTTGTTTCACCCGCAATACGCAACCGGACTGCGCCAATCTGCAGCACCTGATTACGCATATCCTTGAGAGCGATGCCACTCACGAGAATATTGGCACGACGTTTTGACGGATCGAGCGACGCATCAAGCGCCGACAGATGCTCTTGCCAGCGCTCACTTTCAAGAATCGTGACCTGTCGCCGGCCGCGTTGATTGGCGTTGCCCACGATGCCTTTGTTCTCAATCAGTGTTGCGTGCTGCACAGGATCCATCACGCCGAGTTTGGCGCGCTTGATCCAGATCTGCTCGACTCGTCCTGCCATTGTCGCTCCCACGGCCGCGCCGTTTATCTGTTCAACTCTCTTCGTCGTCGTATTCGCGCAACAACCACGCTGATGCGCCACCAAAATCGAGCGCCAACACGTCTTCACCTTCGCGCGCAAACTGCACACTCATGGAATGCGGCTCAATCAGGTTTTCGGTATGCAACGTCTCGCCTTCGATCCGATACACCAGATCGACAATCTGATCGTTCCCGCCAACATCAAGGTGATACCGCAGCACGCCGCCATCCGCGAATTCCATTCGGACGCCGGGTGCAAAGTCCAACGAAGGATCGGCACGAAACAGCCGCCACGTTCCCAGCAGCCAATCGCTACTCACGAACATACCTCCAGAACGTTCAGCACCGAGTCGGCTGACTCCGTGCAAGACCTCTCCGAAACCGCCATCTGTTGGCGCCGTACGAGCAATCGTATCATTCCACACGATCCTTGTCTCGGCCTTCGACCACAAGGGGCGAACTCACCATTTCGCGTTTCGGCGGAGGTCTCTTGCGTAAGCTTGTTGTAGCGGCTGTACTCGTCTCCGCTCTCGCAGCACCAACAACGTCTGCCCGGCCCGCGTTTGCGCAGTCCAAACCACCGGCCACGCGCACCGCAGCGCCAACTGATGTTGTCGAACCGGTCGCGCCCAGTTTCGATCACTCGTTGTTCGATGCACTGCTACACGCGCACGTGAAGAATGGGCTGGTTGACTACGCCGCATTCAAAGGCAACGCAGACTTTGCTCGCTACCTCGCGTCGCTCAAGTCGGCCGATCTCAAGGGGTATGAAGAAGCGGAGCGTATCGCGTTCTGGTTGAACGTGTACAATGCGTACACGATTCAACTTGTGGCCAGCCGCGGCGAAACTG
>JBDTTO010000686.1:0-2835 GCA_039930585.1 Gemmatimonadaceae bacterium | reverse complement strand
GTGGGTTGTGGAGACAGAGGTCGCTAAGACTACAAAGAGCGCTCGAGGAGTACACACGCACAGGACAGACAGTGTAGAGATTCACCGTAAAACATTCCACCGCAGAGGGACGCAGAGGAGCAGAGGGCGCGGAGGAACAGCAAAAAACAACAACCAAATTCTTTTTACGTTCATTTAGAAATGAGGCGCGGACTCTGCCGGTCCTCTGCGTCCTCTGCTCCTCTGCGTCCCTCTGCGGTTCAATTTGGCTTGCTTGTTTGATTCAATATGACGGTAGCACAGGTGCAGATCCTTCGACTCGCTGCGCTCGCTCAGGATGACAAACGCAGGCCCTTCGACTCGCTCCGCTCGCTCACGGATGACAACTCCCAGACCCACACCACTACTTCGCATCCCCAAAGAACTGAACCTGAAGCACCGTCGAAAACACCAACTGTGTCGTCCGCCGATTGAAGTTGTTGTCGAACGACACCACGCGCGAGCCCTGCAAGGTAAAGATCACCGTGTCGCTCAGGTCGGTGTCCGCATTCATGCTGAATGACGTGCGGCCATTGTCGGACAGGCGGCTACTGCCAAACCGCGCCAGGTCCGTGATATAGGTATTCGACCGCGTCTGCTGCCACCCGACCCGCGCGCGAACATCGTTGTCGATCGAGAAGCCAAGGCTCTTCGGAATCCTGAACGCGCGACCCACATCGATGCTTGTTTCCTCTGACTTGCCTTGCGCCACGCTTCCCGGCAAGGAATCGGTGCGCGTCGTGGACGTATACCCCGCAGATGTCGTAAGTCCCCGACCAAAACCCCAGGCCACCGACGCGTTGAGCGGGATCGTCCGCACAAGCGCTCCACGCAATTCCGGTCGGAGGCCGGTCTCATCGCCCGGCTGAAAACTGGTCGCCAGCGAGCGCGCGTAACCGGCGTTCGCGCCGAGCGACTTGACGATGGGCGTGACGGCCGCGGGCGGCGTCCAACTCCAGCGAAAACTCACATCGGGGAAAACAGTCTGCGCTCCGTCGGCAACAGATTGCGCGTTCTCCACACGGCGCGTCCAACTGCGCGTCGTCGTGCGACGGAAGCGGTTGACGAGCGCGATGTTGCCGGGAAAGAGAAAGGATTGGCTGACCGCGAGCGCCTGCGTGAGTCCAGTGGTCGCCGCGAGCTGGCCGTTGGCCTGACGAAATGCGTCCACGCCGCCAAGTCCAAACTGCAATCCCGTGGGCGCATCAGTATTCGCGCCGTCGAACGCAGAGAGCAGGCTGCGGTTGACCGTGATGTCGAGCGGCGCAAACACCTTCGCCAGCCGCCGCGCAAGCGACGAGTCGGCACCGTAGATCGTCATCGCCTTACCGACATCGATCGTCACGCCGCCGCCGAGATTCTGCGAGACAGAAATCCGTCTCGGAAGCGCCTCGGTAACCGTACTGCCGAAACTCAACCCGGCGAGCGACCCAAAGTTCGGATCGCGAAGCATGCCGTACTGCGTTCCGAAATCGGCGCGCGGGCGAAACCACTGAGAACGTTGCGGCGCAAAGCCGAACGACGTGAGGAATGACCGCTCACGCTCCATCCCGACATTCGCGCCGAACAACTTTGCGCGACCCTCGGTTGCAGCGCGCGACGCGGACGTCGTGTCGCCGTAATCGCGAAGATCACGCAATGAGATGAAATCCCAACGCGCAGTGAGCGAGGTCGTGGGCCGGAACTCCAGCGTACTCGCATTCCTCCACAGATTCTGGTCATTGCGCGACACTCGGCCCGAGTCATCGAGCGCGTCGGCAGGCTTGAGGAAAGAGAACCGCCGATCCATTCCGCGCACTACGCCGCTCGAAAAGCGCAGCACCGTCGGATTCCATCTAAACTCGGTGGGACCGCTCGTCGTGTCGCCGCCACGCAACGACGCGGGAATGAAGTTCAACGGGACGCCCATGATGCCTGGCACTTTCGCCGTTCGCGCTTCGGCCGCAACGCTGTAATCGAGACTCAGTGCGAACCGATTGTTGTTTCCGGTCTGATATTCATTGCGACTGTCGCCGGTGGTGTACGTCGACGTCAGGCCAAGATTGTCGACCAATGCACTGAGCAGTGGATTGTCGAGCGGCGCCGTACGCCGAACACTCAGCGCATAGGTGGTGATGCCCGTGTTCGGCGCACGAAGGTTCGGTACACCGGCGCCGGGAATGTCCGTCCCGCTTAAAAAGAGCGGCGTGCTCGACGCAGACACATGCGTAATCGTGAGCGGCACGGCGAGGCCAAGCGACCTGGGCAGCAACTTCTCGAGGTGCAATGTGCCCTCGATGTCGAGCACCTTATCGTCCACAAAACTTGGTTGGTCCGTGAGTTGACGAAAGTTCGGGTCCTTCTTTGTAAAACCAACGCGGATGTCCGCGACGTCAGCTGCCGACACGGCGACACTCACCTGCCCTGCGTAGCCGGGGCTGTTGACCACCTTGCCGAGCCGAATGTCATCGACCCACATCTCGAGTGAATCGGCAGGCCCAATTACGCTGATGCCGTTAGGCGCAGGCAGGCGAACGAATCCGACGGCCATCTCCTGCACGGCCGCGAGATTCGGTGGCGCTGCACCTGGTTCAACGGTGTACACCATGTAGCCGCCGTCGCATGCGACGTACCGTTGCTGGCCAGTGCTCGCTGGGACGCCCGACGCGGTAACGAGCGCGATATCAGCGCCAGTGCACGACAGCGTGTCGCCCTTGTTGGCGAGATAGGCGTTCTGAATTTTCTGCCGCAGAGCGAAGAAGCGATTGAAGTCCACGCGCACCTCGGGATTCCACGCTTCCGCGCCGGGACCGGAATTCACCGGCGTGCGATAGAGAT
>JBDTTO010000685.1:0-2840 GCA_039930585.1 Gemmatimonadaceae bacterium | reverse complement strand
CCTTCTACAACGGAACCGAGATGGAGTCGCCCGTCGCTCTGCGGCAAGGCACGCTGGACATGCTCATTCTCAAGGCGCTCTCGCTCGAGCCCATGCATGGCTGGCTGATTGCGGACCGCATCAAGCAATTTTCAAAAGACGCCCTGGATGTGCCGCAGGGTTCATTGTATCCCGCGCTTCACCGACTGGAGGGACGCGGGCTCCTCACCTCCGAATGGCGCGCCAGTGACGACAACCGGCGCGCCAAATACTACAAACTGACGGCGGCGGGCAAGCGCGATCTCGCGACAGAACGTGCCGAGTGGGAGCGCTTCATGGCGGCGGTACAGTTGGTCATGAAGGCGGGTTGATATCATGCGCATTCTGAGAGCGATCTGGTTTCATTTACGCGCACTGTTGCAGCCCGCAAAAGTAAATGCGGAATTTGATGATGAGTTACGGTTTCACATCGATCGTGAAACGCGCGAAAATAGGAAACGTGGCATGAGCGCCGAAGAAGCCCGGCGTACAGCGCTCGCGCAGTTTGGTGGTGTTGAACAGTTCAAGGAAGAGTTGCGCGACGAGCGCGAACTTCGTTGGATGGACGATCTCTCGGCCGATATACGTCACGGCGTTCGACTGCTGCGCAAAAATATGTTGTTCAGCGGCGCAGTAATTAGTACGCTTGCACTTGGCATTGGAGCGACCAGCACGATTTTCGCGCTCGTGAACGGTGTGTTGTTGCGCCCACTTCCGTATCCGCACGCCGATCGCATTGTCTCGCTGTCCGAGTCGCAGAAAGGCAATGATCGCGGCGGCACTGGCCAGGTCGCGTTTGAATTGTGGGAACAAACGGCAAAGTCTTTCAAGGCCATTTCGGTTTACGGCGGATCATCGGCGGTATTTACCGGTCAGGGAGAACCCATTGAGATAACGGGCAGCGCTGCTACACCGCCGTTTTTCACTGTGCTTGGCCGTGGCCCCGCATTCGGTCGCGCATTTACGGCAGAGGATGCGGTCGAAGGCGCACCGCGTGTTGTCATGCTCAGTCAGGAGCTCTGGCGCACGATGTTCAGTGCGGATTCCGCCATCATCAATCGCACAGTGATAATGAGCGGCCGGCCACGCACGGTGATCGGCGTGATGCCGGCGAAATTCGAATTTCCGGCGCAGAGCAAATTCTGGATTCCGCTTGCGATTCCACACAGCCCCGGCGCCGAATACAACTTCACTGTGATGGCGCGTTTGCGTGACGGCATCAGCGAGACAACGGCCGCCAGCGAGTTACGCGGTTTGGTACCTCGCATCGATTCGCTGCGAAATGACTACACGCGCGGTGGTATGCCAGTCGTCATGACACTGCACGATCGATTGTTTGGTTCCGTGCAGAAGCCACTCACGATTCTGCTCGTTGCCGTCGTTGTGTTGCTTTTGATCGCGTGTGCAAACGTTGCCAACCTCACGTTGGCACGATCGGCGTCACGACAGCGCGAGTTCGCGGTGCGACTGGCACTCGGCGCTGGCCGTTGGCGTCTCGTACGGCAACTGCTGGTTGAAAGCTCGATACTCGCGTTTATTGGCGGATCACTTGGTGCACTGGTGCCGTTGGTGTTGGTGCGCGGCTTCGTCAAACTGAGTCCGGCCAGTGTCGCGGGTGTGAGTGACATCGGTGTCGACGCGCCGGTGTTGTTGTTCACTGGCGCAATTTCGGTCGTGGCCGCGTTGGTTTTTGGATTGGCGCCGGCACTCACGGGTTCACGTTCCGGAACGTCTGCTGCACTTGGATCAAGCAACACGCGCAACAGCAGCAGTCGCGCGCAACGAACACTACGTACTGCGTTGGTTGTGTTCGAAGTGTCGGCCGCACTCACGTTGCTGACTGGCGCCGGACTTCTCAGCAAGAGCTTTGCAAAGGCAATGTCAGTGAATCCAGGATTCACTTCGAGCAACGTCTACTCGGCATCAATGCAACTGCCAAGCGCGCGTTATGCGAATGACGCAAGTCATAACACGTTCTATGAACAGGTTGCCGAACAATTGCGCTCGGTTCCGGGAGTTGAAGCAGTCTCGCTGAGCGGCACGCGACCGATGGGCGGTTTCTCATTCACAAAGAAGTGGTCGCGTACGAAGGATGATCCCAACAAATCGGATCTCGCGTTCAGTACGGTGGACGCAGAGTACGGACGTGCGGCGGGATTGCAGTTGTTGCGCGGGCGATTTCTGGATGCATCCGACGTTCAGGGTGCGCCGCGGGCGATCATGATTACACAGGGCGCGGCAACCATGTTGTTTCCCGGTGAGAACGCGGTTGGCAAAACGTTTTTGGTTGATGTCGACAGCGCCGACCTCGGAAATCCGTCGGTGATCGTGGGTGTGGTTGCGGATGTCGCGCAATTTTCTCTGGACGCCAAAGCGATACCGCAGATTTTTCTGTCCAGCACGCAGCGCTTTTCCTCTCCGCAAAACATCATTATCCGGACCAAACTGCCAAGTGTTGTTGTGCGCGGTGCGCTTAAAGACATTGTTTCGCGCGTGGATCCGCTGCAGCCTGTCAGCAAGTTTTATGTGTTGAGCGAAGAACTCGCGCGCTCGGTTGCACCTCGCCGATTTAATTCGATTCTCGTCAACGCGTTCGCCGGCCTTGCACTTATGCTGGCGATCATCGGCTTGTACGGATTGATGGCGAACTCGGTGAATGCTCGCACGCGCGAACTGGGCATTCGGATGGCGCTTGGTGCGCAATCCGTGAATGTCATGCGTATGGTGATGAAACAGGGCGCGGCGTTGTTGTTCGTCGGCCTGGCAATTGGTGCGGCACTTTCACTCGCACTGTCACGCACGATTGCTTCGTTGCTGTACGA
>JBDTTO010000684.1:0-2841 GCA_039930585.1 Gemmatimonadaceae bacterium | reverse complement strand
CGAAAACAATTCCGGTAAAGGCGTTGGCGTGCGGCTGGACTATGCGCCAACGTCATCTTCTGTCATCAGTTACTACAACTTGTTCTCGCAGGAGGCCGGCACGAAGCTGCGAACATTCAATGGCGTCGGTGCCAAGGTTACATCAGGTCGCATTGCGCTGCTCGGCCAGTTTGATCTTGGCACACAGGACCGGAGCAATGGGGCAGATGGCACCGCTACCTGGTACGGCTTTACCGGAATTGTCCGCGCGCAGCTCGCGCCAACGGTGTTCGCGAGCGTGCGCGGCGAGCGATTTTCCGATGAACATCAGGTCATCATTGCGACCGGTGTGGTCGACGACGTAGCCAACGCTCCGTTCCAGGGCAACGGGTTGTCTTTCGGTCTCGACTGGACTCCACAATCACGCCTGTTGTGGCGCACCGAATTGCGCGGTTTCCAGAACAAGCAGAGCGTTTTTCCGAACGGAAATAATGCAGGCCTGTCGAAACGGGATGCGTTTGCCGTGACATCGATAGCTCTCACGTTTTAAATCGCATGAGCGATCCCGACTTCCTCCCACTCCTGACGCGTATCGAGCGCGGAAAGCTCAAAGTTTATGTCGGTTCCGCGGCCGGGGTGGGGAAATCGTATCGCATGCTGAACGAAGCGCATGACTTGCGTCGACGTGGTGCGGACGTTGTCATCGGCTTCATCGAGACGCACGATCGCGAGGAGACCGTCGCACAGCAGCGAGACCTGGAAGTCGTCCCACGTAAGAGAATTTCCTACCGCGACGTTGTGCTCGAAGAAATGGATGTCGACGCGGTGCTGGCTCGCCAACCACAAATCGCAATTGTTGACGAACTCGCGCACACCAACGTGCCTGGCGTGCGCCATGCCAAGCGATGGGAGGATGTGGTGGAGTTGCTGGATGCGGGAATCAATGTCATCACCGCACTCAACGTTCAGCATCTGGAATCGCTGAATGACGTCATTGCATCAACGCTGGGAATCACCGTTCGTGAAACCGTGCCAGACTGGGTTGTTAACGGAGCTGACCAGGTTATCAATCTGGACATTTCTGCTGAGGATCTGCGAGAGCGTTTACGCGAAGGGAAGATTTATCGCGGCGACAAAATTCGTTCGGCGCTCCAACACTTCTTTACCGACGAAAATCTCACGACACTGCGTGAGCTCGCGTTGCGCGAAGTTGCAAGTTCGGTCGACCGCACGCGCGAAGCCATCGTCCGTCGAAACACGGGCGAACGTTTGGTCGCGCAGCCCAGAATCGCCGATCGAATTCTCGTCGCAATGTCCAGTAACCCGCCACGCACTGCTGCTCTGCTGCGGAAGGCAAGCCGATTGGCCGGTCGCCTCAACACGGACTGGTACTGTGTCTACGTCCAAACGCCGGGCGAACGGGCAGACCGAATCGACAGCACCGTACAACGCACGTTGGTGGCCAACATTCAGCTCGCACAATCCATGGGCGCCGAAATCGTGAAGCTCGAATCGGCGAACGTTGTTGATGCACTCTGCAAATTCGCCGTCGAACGCGGTGTCTCACTGGTCATTGTTGGTCAGAGTCAATCCTCCGGACTTCAACGATTGTTTCGTGGCTCCGTGATCGACGCGCTCATTGAACGTGCTGAAACATTTGATGTGCTGGTAGCTTCGTTCGATGAAGCCGAGTCGGATCAACGGAAAGGAAGATCCCGGAAGAACGTGGAGGATGCGTGAGGGTAACAACCAGGCTTTATCTGTCCGCACTTCCATCAGTTGCCGGTGTATTGGCCGTTGCCGCGCTGGCGTATTGGGGACAATACGCGCGAACCGTTCCGGAATTCATCCTGGTGGTTGCAGTCGTCACGACGCTTGCGACGGTGATCATGTCGTGGGTTAACGTGCGGTACGTCTCGCAGCGCGTCGAGCGGCTGGCGCGAAACGGCCGGACGGCGCATGACCGCACAAAATCGGGGCAGCATTCCAGCGCCAACGCGATTGATTCACCAGACAGCGATGAACTCGACGCAATTGAAGGCGTCGTGGTACAACTCAACAACGCCGTGCAGTCCGCGGAGGGCAATCGCGAACGCGAATTGTTGCACCATCAAGAGCGCCGGCGCGAATACGCGCGGGTGCTCGCGTCCGTGGCCGCGCATTCAACGCTGCAGCTTGATGACGTGCGATTACCGTTGCACATCTTGTTGGAGAATCACTTCGGTGAGCTCAATGAAAATCAGGAGGAGATGTTGGGAGCGGCGCGCACCGCTGCCGAGCGAATTTCAGCTGAGCTGGTCGCGATGGCTGATTTGGCGCGGCTGGAACTGGGGCAGCAGCCGTTACGTGAGGATCGCGTCTTCCCCGCCGACATTCTGAGTGCAATCCTGCCGGTATTACGCGCGCAAACCATCGCGCGGGAAGTCGAGCTGAGCGTTGACGTACCGCCACTCGTGCGCGCATTTCACGTTGACGCATCACGATTGCAGCAGGCGCTCCAGCTTCTGCTTACAGAATCAACAAAGGTGATGCGCGCTGGTGATCACGCGAAACTTTCGCTCTCGGCCGAACGAGGGAAAATCGTCTTCGCGCTGTCACCGGTCGGCGTGCTTGAAACATCTATTCAGACGCTGTTGGCTCGTCGAACGATCGAAGCAATGCACGGTCATGTCGAGCTGACGGACGCCGCACTTCGCATTACGATGCCAACTTGATGGCGAGAATCTCCGCGCCTTCGGCTTCGCTCAGCACGGCTGAACGCGAGCCGCATCGGTCACGCGAAGTTACAGGTTGCTCTGCGTCGGCGTTACGTCTTTCGGAAAAAGTCTGCTTGACGCAGTCGCGTAGGTATAACCAAGGAGA
>JBDTTO010000683.1:0-2842 GCA_039930585.1 Gemmatimonadaceae bacterium | reverse complement strand
TGAACTGTGGGGGGCGCAAGTCGCGCAGGCATTGTCTGCTGAAGTAGAATCGCGCCAACAATAGACACCGTTGTTACGGCATCTCAATTCTCTAACGGTCCATGTTCACGATTCGACGACTTGAGGCACATGAATGGCGCAAATATCGGGCGCTTCGGTTGCGTGCGCTTGCCGATTCGCCTGACGCCTTTGGCAGCACCCTGGCAATCGAGGAAGTTCGCGCCGATGCAGTTTGGTCTGAACGTCTGGCTATTGCTGCCAACGCACCGGATCAGTTTCCGGTCGTGGCGCAATTGTCAACGGAACTGGTTGGTCTCATCTGGGGACGCGTCAATGCAGACACACCGCACGTCGCGCAAGTTTATCAGATGTGGGTGGCGCCGGAGTGCCGCGGCAACGGTTGCGGCGCGATGTTACTCGATGCGCTTATTGCATGGGCCGGGAATACCAGCGCGGAATTCGTTCACCTAAGCGTGACAATCGCCAACTCCGCCGCTGTCCGGTTGTACGCGCGCATTGGATTCGAACCGTACGGCGAACCTGAATCGTTGCGCGCGGATTCGCCGTTATTTGCTCAACCGATGCAACTCGCGTTGCGTAGAGATTCGCGAGAGTAATGATTGCGATTCTAGGTTGCCAAAAACTTCCGCACGTTCTCCAACTGTCCCGCCCAACCGCCCGAATTGCTGGTGAACGCCTTCACGCGACGCGCCTCGGGAATCGAATCAAAACCCGATTCGACAATGGTGAGCTTTGTGCCGCCAGCAACTTCTTCAAGCGTAAACGCCACCAACGTCGTGGGTTCACTGGAATAATCCACGTTCGGTTCGATCGCGTTTGGATGCCAGCGAAACGAGAAAAACGTTTCCGGATTTATTGATTCAATCCAGATTTGCATCACCACGTGTTCGTAGTTCTTGATTGTGATTTGTCCACTGATCTCTGCGCCCGGTGCAAACGGCGTCGTGAGATTCACGCCAAACCACGCATTGAACTGCTTCACGTCGGTGAGCGCACGCCAAACACGCGAACGCGCAGCATCAAGTGTTACCTGCTTCTCGATGCGATCAGTGGATGTGGAATTCTTTGACACAATAGACCTCACTCGGATTCGGAAGGGTTGTTGTCTGGATGTCGCAGCAGCTCGACGAGTCGTTCGATGCGTGTATCCCAAAGACGTTCATATCCGCGCAACCAATCGTCCGCGCGTTCAAGTGGGCGCGGATCGATGCGGCAGTAATGGATGCGCCCGCGCACGGTGCGCTTGACCAGACCGGCGCGCTCAAGCGTCTGGATGTGTTTCGACGCCGCGGCGAGCGACATCTGGTGCGGCGCCGCCAGATCGCTCACGGTTTGCTCGCCCTTGGACAGACGTTCGAGCATCGCGCGCCGCGCGCGATCGCCCAGCGCGCGAAAGATCAGATCGAGTCGTGACTGCGTTTGTTCAACCATATCGTTGAATATAGTGAACAGGTACCGATTGTCAACCATTCAGTTGAATGATTAGACATGGCCGCGCGCTCTCGCGTTCCGTATTTTCGTGGGCCCAATCAATCACCTCAGCCGGTGAATCATGGAATACTCGATCAGCACGCAGTCAATCTTACCTCGGCAATTGGCAGCCTTTCACGCGGTCATGCCAATGCGCGACGTTCCTTCACGATTCGCCGAGCTTCTGGGGAAGGTTTACGCGACTGCACGCGCATCGCACCTGACGCTTGACGGTCAAAATGTTTTCATCTATCGCGATCGCGCCGATGGAAACGCCGATGTGGACTTTGGCGTAGGTGTGAGCGCGTACTTTCCGCCGATCGGCGAAATCGCGTGTGTCGATACGCCATCCGGTGAAGTGGCCACCACGACACATTGGGGCGATTACGGTCAGTTGGGCGCAGCGCATTCTGCGATCATCGACTGGTGTCAGTCAGCAGGAAAACGACTGGCGGGCCCTCGCTGGGAAGTGTACGGGCACTGGCACGATGACCCGGCACAGGTTCGTACTGACATTTATTACTTGCTCAAGACCAGCTAGAAACTTCCAGGCCTCATAACAAACATGTTTTCCTCATCGACCGAACTGTACGATCTCATTTACTCGAGCTTCAAGAATTATGAGGCCGAGTCGGAGTTGGTTGATGAGGCGATCCGTTCGGCGAATCCCGGTGCGAAGCGTGTGCTTGATGTGGGCTGCGGCACGGGCGAACACGCTCGTGTTCTGACGGAGCGGTATGGGTATCAGGTTGACGGTCTTGATCTTGATGCGAATTTTGCCAGTATCGCGCAGCGTAAACTTCCGAATGGAACCGTGCACGTTGCCAACATGATTGATTTCGACGTGGCCAATCGGTACGACGTCGTTGTGTGTCTGTTTAGTTCGGTAGGGTACGTACGCACGCTGGAAAATCTTCGAAAGACATTCGCGCGATTCAAATCACATCTCGCGGCGGGCGGCGTTGTTATCGTGGAGCCGTGGTTCGCACCGGGCGTACTGACAACCAATCACGTCTCCATTAACCAGGCATCCGCAAACGATGTCACCGTCTGCCGCATGGGTCGCACTACGATTGATGGCCGCATGTCGCATCTCCAGTTTGAGTACCTGATTGGTCGCAGTACAGGAATTGAACGCGCGTCCGAAACACACGAACTTGGTTTGTTCACGGTTGATGAAACGATGCAGTGCTTCCACGACGCCGGATTGGT
The DNA here is from genome assembly GCA_039930585.1 of Gemmatimonadaceae bacterium. Classification (GTDB taxonomy): domain Bacteria; phylum Gemmatimonadota; class Gemmatimonadetes; order Gemmatimonadales; family Gemmatimonadaceae; genus Gemmatimonas. Next base: position 139 of record JBDTTO010000683.1, on the reverse strand, counting down.
CGCAGCGCACGATCCGAAAGGCCCGGCCGGTCGCGGACTCTATGTTGCGCGCGTGAGTTAGTGTTCGTGGCGCAACTCCGGCGCAATAGGCTCGATATCTGAACGGGAGTCGTTAATGGATCGCCGAACATTTCTGACT
>JBDTTO010000682.1:0-2843 GCA_039930585.1 Gemmatimonadaceae bacterium | reverse complement strand
ACCGTTGGTGACGCCGTCGGTTATCTGAATTCAAAGGTCGCTGGTTGATGAAACGGCGGGTCGTCGTCACGGGCCTGGGCATGTTGACCGCCGTGGGAAACGATGTGGCTTCGACCTGGGAGTCGCTCCTCGCCGGCAAGTCCGGCGGGGGGCCGATTACACGATTTGACATCACGCGTTTCGATGTGAAATTCGCGTGTGAATTGAAAGGGTTTGACGTAACGCAGTACATGGAACGCAAAGAAGCAAAGCGTTCCGACTTGTACACGCAGTACGCAGTTGCAGCGTCAACGCAGGCGATGGCTGACGCCGGACTCACCGAGGGATCGTACGATCCGGAACGATTCGGTGTCATCATCGGCAGCGGCATTGGCGGCCTTCGCACCTTCGAAGATCAGTGCGAAACGTATTTCAAAAACGGCCCCGGTCGTATTTCGCCATTCTTCATTCCGATGTTCATCGGTGACATTGCCGCGGGCGTCGTCTCCATGCGCTTTCAGTGCAAGGGACCCAACTACGCAGTGCAGTCAGCCTGTGCAACGAGCTCTCACGCCATTGGCGATGCGATGCGCACCATCCAGTACGGTGATGCAGACATCATGATTGCCGGCGGATCCGAAGCGGCCGTGGGTCCAATGGCCATCGGTGGTTTTGCAAACATGGGCGCGCTGTCCAACCGCAACGATTCACCCGAAACCGCTTCACGTCCGTTTGACAAAACGCGTAACGGATTTGTGTTGGGTGAAGGAGCTGGCATCGTCATACTCGAAGAACTCGAGCATGCGAAAAAACGCGGCGCCAAGATTTACGGCGAAGTAGTTGGGTACGCCGCAACGGGTGACGCCTTCACGCTCACCGGGCAGCCCGACGCGCACGAAGGGTTACAGCGCGCCATGCGCCGGTCGATGATCGACGCACAAGTTTCACCAGCCGATGTGCAGTACGTGAATGCACATGGCACGTCCACGCCGCTTAACGATCCCAACGAATCGCAGGCGATTCGTGCAGTGTTTGGCGAACATGCCGACTCACTCTCCGTGAGTTCTACAAAGTCCGCCACCGGCCACATGCTTGGTGCCGCGGGTTCAGTGGAGTTCATTGCGTGCGCGTTGGCGATTCGCGACGGACAGATTCCACCAACGATTAACTACCAGGTTCCCGATCCCGAGTGCGATCTCGATTACACGCCCAACGTGCCGCGTGCGCGAACGGTTGATGTGGCGATATCCAACAGCTCTGGTTTCGGCGGCCACAACGTAACGCTCGTCCTGCGCCGCTTCGTCGCGTAGGGTGGCGCCAGCCGCACGAGCGGCTCATAGCGCATGCCTAATCCGGTTCCGTTTGATGTTGGTCGGCTGCGTGACGCAGCGCTCATTCCCATTGGGATGAAGCTGATCGCGGGTGAGCGATTGACCGTTGCCGATGGCGCAACGCTGTTCAACTCACCCGACTTGCTTGGCGTCGGCGCAATGGCCGACGCAGCGAATCGCGCGAAGCACGGCGATATGGTGACATTTGCCGCCAATCAGCACATCAATCCCACAAACATTTGCGTGCTGCGCACCACGTGTGCGTTCTGTGGTTACGCGCGTTTGCCAAAAGAGAGCGGTGCTTATCGCTATTCGATTGAGCAAATCATGGCGGAAGCGGAACAGGCCGACAACGGACTGACGCGCGAGTTTCACATTGTAGGCGGACTCGATATGCAGGCCGGTCTCGAGTACTACCAGACAATGTTTCGCGCGCTCAAGGCGCGTTTGCCACACGTGCACATCAAGGCGCTCACGGCGGTTGAAATTGCACACATCGCGCGCATTGAAAAAATGACGTGGACGGATGTGCTCATTGCGCTGCGTGAAGCCGGTCTCGACACGCTCCCTGGCGGTGGTGCTGAAACGTTCAGTGAAGCCGTGCGTGATGAAATCGCCGGCAAGAAGTTGGGTGGCGCTGATTACATCAACGTGCATCGCGCGGCGCACAAGCTGGGCATTCGCTCCAACTGCACGATGTTGTACGGTCACGTCGAAACGATTGACGACCGCATGCAGCACTTGTTGATGTTGCGCGACCTGCAGGATGAGACAGGTGGCTTTCTTGCGTACATACCGCTGTCATATCATCCGGACGGCAATGAGTTGGGCAAAAAACTGAAACGCGAAGGTACGGCCAGCACCGGTTTCGATGATCTGCGCAACCTCGCCGTCGGACGTTTGTTTCTCGACAACTTCGATCACATCAAGTCACACTGGATCATGGTGACCAGTGCGGTGTCGCAAATCGCGCTGCACTTTGGCGTGAACGACATTGAAGGCACGGTGGTGCGCGAAAAGATTTACCACGCGGTCGGTGCACCAACGCCGCAAGGCATGACGTTGCCGCAATTGCTACGTCTAATTCGCGGCGCCGGAAAAATTCCGGCCGAACGCGATTCGTTCTACAACGTGTTGCGCACGTTTGAGAACGTCGATGAACCTGCCGAAGCTGCGGCCTGAGTTTCATGCTTTCCGTCGGCCGTATTCCGTACATCAACTGTTATCCGGTTTACGGAGCCATTGATCGCGGCATTGTAGCGCTTGATGCGACGCTCGTTGACGGCGTGCCGACAAAACTCAATCACCTGATGGCCGAAGGCCAACTCGACGTCAGCGTTGTATCCGCGGTTGAATACGCACGCGATGCATCGCGTTATCTCGTGCTGCCAAACCTTGCCATTTCATGCGATGGTCCGGTGCGAAGCGTGATGCTCTTTTCGCGCGTGGACATCGGCAAACTTTCTGGCAGGCGGGTGCTGGTCAGTCGCAGTTCGATGACATCAGTTGCGTTGCTTGAGCTGTTGTTCGCAA
>JBDTTO010000681.1:0-2845 GCA_039930585.1 Gemmatimonadaceae bacterium | reverse complement strand
AACAGGAACTTGCCGCGTACAAAGTGCCATCGCACATCGAAATTGGCGATGTGCAGTAGTTGTGTCAGTGGACGCGCCGGCTGTATCGGCTCGATCCAAATATCTTTGGATTCAACAGCAGATATCGCTTCACAATCCAGTCATACCAACCGTCTTCGAATGCGGTTGGTGAAATGCCCAGTGCGCGTTGCACATCACCGTGCGCCAGGATGAGCTTCGAAACTCCTTCGGCGCCCCAGTAGATTCGCACGTATTCAATGAGTCGATAACCAACGCCATAAATCAAACTGTTTGACGGATCGCTCAACTCCGCGATTGTCGGGTACTCACCGTTCCGAATGCGTCTTACCCAATTCACGTCAGTACTCTGTTTCGCTTCGTACAACGCAATCGCCTCGCTCAACCAACGGTCCTGCGCATGCTCGGCAGTTGGTGCGGTGCCGGGTGGGACCGCGTGGGAACTGTCGCCGTGCTGAAACGCGAATTGCAACGTGACGCAGTGCGCAAATTCGTGTAGCACAACGGCGTTCAGTGCGCCTGCATATTTCATGGCCCAGGGGCCGTATACGTGAATTTCATTCACGCCGTTGGCCAACCCCTGCACCTGAAACGTCACGCCGCTGCGTTTGATGATCGAGCCCCAGCGAGCGTTGAAACTGCTGTCGGTGTGCATGATGATGTGCACCGTTGGCATCGTGTCCACCAGCAGGTCAGTCATGACTTGCGTGCGGTTTGTTTCCATGTGGTGCATCAGTCGATGCACAATCGCCGTATCCAGACCATAGTAGTCCAACCGGAAATGCTGGCTGGTCTCGACGCGCATGTGCTCGTCGACCGGCGGTGGCGATTTGCAGGCGCTCACGTACGCGCAGGCAAGCAGTGGCAGGAAAAACAAAAGACGGCGCATCGCGCAAAGTACGCGAGCAGCCGTCCCGGTGTTTCCGAATGTGGAAACGGCGCTGACTAAGCCACCGACAATCGCTTGTGTCGCACGGGCCGCTGCACAGTCCAATCGGGTAGCGGAAACGCGCCAGCGTTGAGCGCACGTTCGAACGCGTTTACGCAGTTCACATCAAACTGCGTTCCGGAACACCGGCGCAATTCTGCCATCGCGTAATCGACACTCATCCCAGCGCGATACGGGCGACCGCTCGTCATCGCGTCAAACGAATCTGCCACGGCGGTAATGCGTGCTTCAAGCGGAATGTGATCGCCCGACAACGCATCCGGTGCACCCGTTCCATCAAAGCGCTCATGGTGCGAGCGAACGACGGCAAGTGCATGGGGCGCATCGTGCAACAACGGTTGCAGCAGCTTCCAGCCAATCACGGGATGCTCCATGACGTGCGCGTATTCCGCGGCCGTCAACGGGCCATCCTTGTTCAGAACGTCTTCACGCACGCCGATTTTGCCGAGGTCGTGGAGACGGCTGCCGAGGTCAATCTGGCGAAGCATGTCGTCGCAGAGTGACAGCTCGCGCGCGATCGCCATCGCGTATCGGCACACGCGTGTCGAGTGACCCCACGTGTACGCATCTTTGACTTCGAGCGCCTCGGCCAGCGATTGCAACGAAGCCAAAAACAGATTTTCGTATGCGCGCGCCTGTTCGACCACACGCACTTCGAGCTGTTCGCGATATGCGCGATTTTCCAGCAACAGACGACGCTTCTCTAGCGCCTGTCCAACGCGTCCCCGAATTTCTTCAATCCGAAACGGTTTTGTCACATAGTCCAACGCGCCTTCATCGAGGCAGCGCACGGCGTGATTCACGTCGGATACAGCCGTGATCATGACGACAGCCGTGTCAGGCCAGCGGTCATGAATGCGACGCAACAGCTCACCGCCGTCCATGCGCGGCATGTGATAATCCGAAAGGACCAGCGGGGCTTCTTCCACCTCGAGCAACTCCAGCGCTTCCACGCCGGACGGTGCTTCGAAACAGGTAAAGCCTTCACCTTCCATCAGACGGCGTAGAATCGCGCGCAGCGGTGCCTCGTCGTCAACGATAAGGCAGCGACGCGATTCGGGTGCTTTTGCTGCCATCAGGCCGCCGACTGCGGATCGCGCGGGCCGCGCGGATGCGATGGTGCGATTGCGGACGAAGTACGTTTGCTGAAATATCCGGCGCGATGTGGGGTCAGCAGAGTTTCGCTCACGAGGCGCGCTCGCCCGCCCACTGCGCGGTGGTTAGCTTCCCCGCCATTCCGAACAACCGAGAAACTATGACGCGCATTTTCGACGAAGATCTCAACGCGGGTATGTTCACTCGCGCTATCCATGCCGGTCAGCGCCCCGAGCCGTTGGCTGGCGCCATCATGACCCCCGTCTATCTCACGTCCACGTACGTGCAGGAGGCGCTGGGAGTCAACAAAGGGTACGAATACGCTCGGGGAAAGAATCCCACGCGCGAGGCGCTCGAGCGTAATGTCGCGACTCTTGAAAGTGGGCGACACGGCTTTGCCTTCAGCAGCGGTATGGGCTGCCTCGATTCCATTATGAAGTTGTTCCGTTCCGGCGATCACATTCTCGTTGGGGAAAATGTCTATGGCGGAACTTTCAGACTCTTCGATAAAATCCTTCGGCATTTCGGACTGGTGTTCAGCTACGTCGACACGAGCGACGCGCAAAAAGTGGCGGACGCTATAACTCCGGAAACGAAGGGATTGCTCGTCGAGACACCGACGAATCCCCTGATGCGCCTGACCGATCTCAAAGCGATGGCCGACATTGCCAAACGGGCCGGTGCTTTGTTGATCGTTGATAACACATTTGCCTCACCTGTTTTTCAGCGACCCCTCGAACTTGGCGCAGACATCGTCTGGCATTCCACCACCAAGTATCTCAA
>JBDTTO010000680.1:0-2857 GCA_039930585.1 Gemmatimonadaceae bacterium | reverse complement strand
GGCGCGTTCGCGCACTGCCCGTTGCGGGTTTAGGCTGACTCCGACTGCTGTCCAACGATGCAACGCGCACAAGACTGACCGCATCACGCAACTGCTGCAACAGAACCGCCTGTGAAGGCGCACCGAAGCGGAGTTCCCCGTTTACGATGTAGCTGGGCGTTCCTTTAAGCTTGAGCGACTTTGCGGCCTCGCGGTCCGACTTTACCGCCTCTCCGAAACGTGACTGTTTGACGCAGGCGCCAAACGACGCGGTGTCGCGAACACCTGCGCGAATCGCGTAGACGGTCCATGATAACACGCCAATGGAATCCTGTTGCGCATACAGTACGTCTTCCATCTGAGCGAAGCGTCCTTGCTCCGCCGCGCACTCTGCAGCATTTGCCGCCGCGGTCGCGTGCGGGTGCGCCGTGAGTGGAAAATGCCGAGTGACGATGCGGAGGTCTTCGCCCATCAGTCGCGCTGCTGTTTGTAGCATCGGATGAAATGCGGCGCAGCCGGCGCACTGATAGTCCGCAAATACAGTGACGGTCGCCTTTGGACTGGCACCGCCAACCGAGTGACCCACACGCGCAACGTCCTGCCAGTTTGTTACGTAGACCGGCGCATCTGTCGGCGCATTGGCGCGTAAGGCCGAACGCTTGGCGAATGTGGTTGCGGTGAGTACCACACAGAAAACAATCAGAAATACGGCAACTGGATACTTGAAGGAACGTTCTCGCTTCTTCACCTGACGCTCCGCGAATAATTGCAGTAGCACTGGCGGCGGCAAACCTGCTTCCGCGCCGGTGGTCACTGGATATGCGCGAGGATTATCGAACAGGCCTCAGCGCGAGTGACGGAGCAATGATACGACGGCATTCTGCTCGTACCGTTACCAATTTCCCGCGAATGCTTACAAACATTTTCACCCTATTGGACTCATGCGGTCAATTCTTTCCGCCGCGATGCGCAGAGCTCCTATGCCTTCAACACCCCAACATAGATCGTGTGCCAGGCGCCTGATGTCACATGCGCACGCGCGCTGTGTTTCTCGACCGCCAATCCCGCCTCACGCATGGCGTGGACTAACACGTTGTCCTCATTGGCCGACCAATACGCAATGAGCCCGCGTGCACGCAGCGCACCCGCCGCGATGTGAATTCCGCCGTTCTGATACAGTCTGGAGTTCCCGCGCGTTGTGAAAGACTCTGCGCCATTGTCGACGTCCATCATGATGGCATCAAATCCGGCGTCGGGCTGTTTCAATACGGCTGCGACATCGACATGGAGCAACTGCACGCGCGGATCCTGCAACTCCGCGTGCGCCAACGCGTATTCGGGATTCTCGTTCCACGTAATCACTTGCTGAATGAGTTCTGCGACAACGACGGTTGCATCGGCTGGCAGAATGCTGAGAGCCGCCCGCAAAGTGAAACCCAAACCCAGCCCGCCAATCAACACCCTCGGCGCACGCGCACTGCGCAACGGTTCGCACACCAACTCCGCCAGTTTGTCCTCGGAGTTGTGTCGACGCGTTGACATCAACTCCACGTTGTTCACGCGAATCGTGTACGCGCTATCATGCCGATACAACTTGAGTACGGTACCGTCCGGCGCCTTCGCGTCGCCCAGATGTTCAACTTTTTTCAACGAGACCCACGTTCAGGGTTTGGATTTCTCAGTTGCGATGCGTGCGGCCAACCGCTGGCGCGCAGTTTCCGCATATCGCTTGCACGCCGTGGAATCTACCAGTGCATCAACGCGTCCGCTGTCGCGCGCGGCCACGCGTTGCCAGAAGCCCGAGACATCAGGATGTGGCGTCACAAGAATGTCGCAGCGCAAACTTTCCAGCACGCGATACCCGTTCTCGAAATCGGCAACACCCGTCGAATACGTTTTGCTGCGCGTGTAGAAAAATGAATCCGCCGACACCGGCGTCTGACTGTCCGCATACACCATATCGAGGCAGCGACCGTTCTCGCACGATTGCCAGGTCCACGTTGTGCCACCAGGCGTGTGTCCCGCGGTTTTGTGTGCAGTCATCGCAATGTCGCCCACCTTCACCGGCTCGTTGGCCCTGATGACCGACACGTTGGCAACTTTGGGATAAGGCAGCAGCACGCCAAACTGCGGATCATCCGCCTCTGAATTTCCGCGCTTCAGCACACTCGCACTCGGTGCCAGTGCCGCCACGCGCGCGCCGGAGAGTCTCTGCAACTCCGCCAATCCGCCCGCGTGATCGTAGTGATCGTGCGAATTCACAATCAGCTTTACGTCCTTGATCTGAAAACCCAATCGCGAAATGTTTGCGGCGATCAATGGCGCCGATTCCGGAAGCCCCGCGTCAATCAACACGTGGCCGTTAGGTGACGTGACCAGCAGCGCACTCAATCCATGCGTGCCAACAAACCATGTGTTGCCAAACACCTTGAACGGCGTTTGCGCTGCATTCCACTCAGCGCATGGCGGACATTCGGCGGCTCGTGAGCTCGCCGGCGGTGCGCTCTGCGCAATGGCGTTGCCCGAGGCAAGCAGTAGAGCGAGTGGCGCGGCGAAGCGGAGAGTTCGGGGCACGTTATGAATGCGATGGTGGTTGGAAAATTGGATGCGACGTCGGATGATCTCACAAGCTACCGAATGCGCCTCACCCAGTGAAGCGAACTCACTTCGTCCCGCCCACGTCCCGACTGAAACGCCTGCATTGCCGCTCCTCCGGCATCGCGCCAACTTGTACGGGTTCCCTCCCCCGTCCCACTCGCCTCGACCGGAACCCAGATGCACTATTTTCGCGCCCGTCCTGTGCGCTTCGCGCTGGCTGTTGTGGCTCAAGCCGCAGCACTCGCCACCGTGGCTGTGTACAACGCCAACGCACAAAACC
>JBDTTO010000679.1:0-2861 GCA_039930585.1 Gemmatimonadaceae bacterium | reverse complement strand
AATCGTAATGGCCGACGTGAATCCATCGCCTTCGACCTGGTCGGCCATTGGCACGACCATGCGCGAACCAATCGGTGTCACCCAAACACCCACCCCGCGCTTCCACTGAATGCGCGCGACGTTGTCGCCACGAAACATCAACTTTTCCAAACCAACTTTGCGCACACCAAGTCCGGCGGAAATACGCTGCGTTGCCGTCGCGCTGTACGAACGAAGCGCCGAATCCTGTTGCTCGCGCGCCAACCGTGCACGTTGCAACAAAATCTTTGCGCCACTATCCGCAAATGCGGTTGGTTCGGCAGCACGCGCCAATGCGCGACGTTGCGTCGTGTCGGCGCGTGTTTTTTCGCGCTGGGCATCACGCGCTTCGCGTTGCACGCGTCGCACCTCTTCGCGCTGCGCCTGCGTCAACGTGTCCCGCGTCGGTGGCGGAACCGGTGGCTTCTGCGCGATGGCCGCGTGCGGCAAGCAGAGACCGGTCGCCAATACGACGGCGGCGCACCGAACCAGTTTGGATATGCGATTCATCGAGAGCCGATACATCGAATGGGAGCGCGGATACGAGGGGAGAACCACCGGATGCTGCCCGCGCGATCTGAGGTTACGCGGACGTACGCCGCCCGCAGTGGAACGGTTTCCGGCAATTGCAGGCACGTTTGCGACGGTTGCAGACTCACGACGATGCTGGGCAAGAAGTCTGCCGGAGCACATCCTGACAGTCTATTCTCCAGCGCGCCGGTCACCAATCCGATGTGAGAAATGCTGCTGCCTGACCACCGTTGGTGACACAGACGGGCAAACAGTGTCGATCTGCCACGCAATTGAGGACCAGTCGCTCCAAAATGCATTCGAACCGCGGGAGTTTCCAAGCTGGACGAACGCAACACACCTGATAACTTCGCTTGATCGCCCCGTTCAGCCGTCCGACGGTTCAGCCAGTGTCCTGTATTCAGGTGCATCGCTCATGAGACGCCACACCCTACCGCTCCTCGCCGCCCTGGCGGTCGTCAGCAGCCCGCTGTCAGCACAGACGACACCACCGGCCGGTGCCGCGGCCGCTGTGGCCGCAACCACTGCCGATCCTCGTCTCGCCAAGCTCAAGACCGAGGCGCTCGCCATGGTCGAAGGCCGCGCCAAACAGGTCCAGGAAATCGTGGACATGTTGTTCTCGTTCCAGGAGCTGGGCTTTCAGGAATTCGAGAGCACAAAGTACCTGACGGGCATTCTCGAAAAGGAAGGTTTCAAGGTCGAGCGCGGCGTCGCGGGAATTCCAACAGCGTGGGTCGCGCGTTGGGGTACAGGCAAACCCGAAGTCGCACTGGGATCCGACGTTGACGGCATCCCGCAGGCCGGACAGAAGCCGGGTGTTGGTTACAAAGATCCGATGATTGCGGGCGCACCCGGCCATGGCGAAGGGCACAACTCCGGTCAGGCGGTCAACATTGTCGCCGCCATCGTTGTGAAGAACCTCATGACGCGTGACAAAATTCCGGGCAGCATCATGCTGTTTCCCGGAATTGCCGAAGAACAAATGGCAGGCAAAGCGTTTCTGGTTCGCGCCGGAATTTTCAAGAACACCGACGTCACGTTGTTCACGCACGTTGGACAGGATCTGGGCGTTTCCTGGGGCGCCAGCGGACAAAGCGCACTGATCTCGGCGGAGTTCCGCTTCAAGGGATCGAGTGCGCATGCGGCCGGCGCGCCGTGGCGCGGCCAAAGCGCGCTTGATGCCGCAATGCTGATGGGAACTGGTTGGGAATACAAACGCGAACATCTGCGTTTGCAGCAGCGTTCGCATTACGTCATCAAGGACGGCGGCGATCAACCAAACGTGGTGCCGAGCACGGCGAGCATCTGGTTTTATTTCCGTGAGCAGGATTATCCGCGCACGATGGAACTGTTTGAAACCGGCAAGAAAATGGCGGCCGGTGCAGCAATGATGACCGACACGAAACTCGACACGATCATGATTCTCGGATCGGGTTGGTCCGGACACTTCAGCAAGCCAATTGCTGAAACGATGCAGGAAAATATCAAGGTCGTAGGAATGCCCAAGTGGGACGACAAAGATCAAACGCTTGCGAAAGGGATTCAGCGCGAGCTTGGTTCACCGGATTTTGGTTTGTCCGAACAAATTGGGCCGTTGCGTGGCGCCGAAGTGCCGCAGAACTGGATGGGTGGTGGATCGGATGACATTGGTGATGTGTCGTGGAATGTCCCGACAATCACGTTGCGTTATCCCGCCAACATTCCCGGATTGCCGGGACACAATTGGGCGAACGCGATCAGCATGGCAACGCCGATTGCACACAAAGGTTCGCTGGCCGGTGCGAAAGTGCAGGCGATGACGATGCTGGACATTTTTCTCACGCCAAAAGTTGTCGCGGATGCGTGGGCGTACTTCAAGGATGTGCAGACGAAGGACGTGAAGTATCAGCCGTTCCTTCGCCCGGGTGATCAACCGCCAATCTGGTTGAACGCCGACATCATGGCGCGGTATCGCGAGCAGCAGAAAAAGTTCTACTACGATCCGACGAAGTACAAAACGTATCTCGAGCAGTTGGGCATCACGTATCCGACGGTGCGACCGGCGCCGGCGCCAATTAAAGGCGACGATGCTGCAACTGGTACAGCAAGCACTGCTCCGAACGGCAAAGGCGGAAATAAGTAACGCGCAGCATCGACATCACATCAACAAATAGTCAGTGAACCACGAGTCATCACCACCGGGCGACCTTTCACCCGACGAATTCCGAAAGGCCGCCCACGGTGCTGTGGAGTGGATTGCTGATTATCTCGAAAACCCCGAGCGGTATCCGGTTCGCAGTCAGGTGGCGCCGGGCGACATAAGAAATTCGTTG
>JBDTTO010000678.1:0-2866 GCA_039930585.1 Gemmatimonadaceae bacterium | reverse complement strand
TTGCTGCGCACGACGTTGATCAGCCTTTGCACGCGCCAACTGACGTGAACGCTCACGCTCCATCTGCTTTTGTTGTTCGCGCAGAATGTTGGTGCCCTCACGTGCAGCGGCGCGCCAACCATCCACCAGTTTGCGTGCAAGCTGCTGCGTGATTTTCGCTTTGCCGATCTGTCGCGTGACGGCTTCGATCGCGCTGTTGAAATCGTCGTCATGAGCACGATCGTTCCGGCCGCGCGCGCGCGACTGATTGCGTGACTGTTCACGTGATTGATCACCCATCTGCACGCGAACATCGTTGGGCAAACTTGCAATCACGCCACGAATACCTTCGGGAAACCAGCTGCTGCCAGCGTCCGCGGTTATGCCCGTGCATTGATCATGTGGTTCTGAACCAGGCTTGAACCATTCGCGACGCGATTCACCGCACCAGTCGGACGCAATTGTGCCGCTGGCGACATCGATCTGCATGGGCACCAGCGAATGCGGTGGCAGCCACGCGGTATCGCGACTGGGTGAGTGCCAGCCGTCGCGCACAAATTCGCTCCACACCGGTGCAGCAAGACGACCGCCCGTCGCAGATCCGCCCAACGGCTCCGGCGTATCAAGACCAAACCAAACGGCCGCAACAAGTGTTGGCGTATATCCGACAAACCACACGTCAGCACCATCGTTTGTTGTGCCCGTTTTTCCAGCCACCGGTCCTTTGATGCCCGCACTGCGCACCGCGCGTCCAGTGCCGTCATCAACGACGCTCCGCATCATGGACGTGACGAGAAACGCATCGCTGCTATCAAGCACCTGCGTGGTTGAAGGCGTCGAACCACGCCACAACTTGCGACCAAATGCATCGTCCACGCTCACCAACATGTGTGGCGTTACGCGATAACCACCATTTCCAAACGCTGCGTACGCAGTCGTGAGTTCAATGGGAGTCACTTCACCGGCGCCCAGCGCGAGCGCTGGCACTTTCGGCAACGTGCTTTGAATTCCCATTTGCTGCGCGGTATTCATGACACGCTCAATTCCAATGTCCCGACTGACGCGCACCGTAGCGGCGTTTGCGGAACGCACGAGTGCCTGCCGCAACGTGATGCGGCCGGCGTATTCGTCATCAAAATTTGTTGGCGACCACACGTCGTTTCCCGTCTGAATACTGATTGGTTCGTCTTCAACCATCGTAGCCGTGGTGTAACCGCGCTGAAGCGCAGTGACGTACACGAAAGGCTTGAACGCCGAACCAGGTTGCCGGCGCGCAGACAGCGCGCGATCAAATCCTTTCCGCTCAACTCGTCGCCCACCAACCAGTGCACGGATTGCACCGGTAGATGGATCAAGCGCGACAAGCGCGCCCTGCACCTGTGGTTGACCACTGCCCATCCACACGCCGCGCTCGCCATCAATCTGCGCCGCACCGTGCGCAACGGCACGCTCGGCAGCTCGCTGCGCTTTGCGATCAAACGTCGTGCGCACTACAAGATTTGCGTTCGACAAACCGGCTGGGATTGAACCCTTCGCGCGCAATGAATCCACTGCAGTGCGCACAATTTCGAGTGCCCACGAGTCAGTTGTACGCGATGGCGTCCACTCATCAGCCGTAATGCGCACATCAAACGCCAGGGCCGCAACAATGGCCGAGCGCGGCGCAACTTTTTCGCGCTCGAGAATCGTCAACACAACATCGCGACGTGCGCGCGCCTTCTCGCTATCGCGTCGTGGTGAATACGACGAGGGCGCCTTAGGCAATCCAGCGAGCATTGCGGCTTCGGCCAACGTCACGTTCGCCACGCTCTTGCCAAACAAATCGCGACTGGCGCCTTCGACACCGAACACACCGTTGCCCAGATAGATCGCATTCAGATAGCGCTCGAGAATTTGATCTTTCGTGAGCGCGTTTTCGAGCAGTCCAGCGTAACGCCATTCGAGAAATTTGCGACCGAAACTACGTTCCGATGCGCGGTGCGCGAGAAACACATTTTTGGCGAGCTGCATGCTGATCGTGCTCGCACCTTCGCGAACGCCAAACGCGCGAAGGTTGACGAGCGTGGCGCGTCCGACACCGCGCCAGTCAACGCCGTGGTGCGTGCGGAAACGACGATCTTCCACCGCGATGAACGCTCGTTGCACGGTGAGCGGCACTTTGGAGAGCGGAACGTTGACGCGCTTGACCGGTACGAGCGGACCAATGAGTTGTCCGTTTACGTCCAGCACTGCGCCGCCCTCGGTCGGCCGCCACGTTTGCAGCTCGGCAACTGTTGGGCAACCGTCAAATCCGCACGTGGTCCACCAGGTGCCCGGAATCGCAATTCCAATTGCCGCGAACGCCGCCAGCCAAAGCACGCGCTTCCGCGACCAGTGCACGCGACTGAATGGGCGCAGCAATGTTCGCCACCTCCGGCGCGTTTTCGCGGGAGCGTTGGAAGGTTCGCGCGTTGTTAATGAGGGCGCGACGTTTGAGTCGTTAGTTTCCGGAAGGTCCGTCATCGTCACTCCGTTCGACACCACTGCCTGATGCAACGTTTCGCCGTTCGACCCAATCTCTTTTCCACTTCTCGCGCCGCCGTTCGTTCGGCGGCGGCGCTGCTCGCTTTTGCCTCGGTCTCTCTGCCGCTATATGGACAGAGTAAGGCGTCCGATCGCCAATCTCCTCAACCCTTGGCTGCTTCTCCGACTGTACGTGGCGGAACATCCGCTGGTGACAAATCGGCCGCAGATAGCAGGGGCGGGCCGCTTGTCCCCAACGAACTCGGTCGCATTCCGATCGTTGAATGGCACCAGGTCGTGGATGCGGACGGAACTTACAAAGTCTCGCGCGAGCGATTTCTGGCCGAGTTGACTGAGCTGCATGATCGTGGCTATGTGCCGATCA
>JBDTTO010000677.1:0-2866 GCA_039930585.1 Gemmatimonadaceae bacterium | reverse complement strand
CGAGACCGGTCGCCAGCAGACTGAAGCCAATGCCAATGACGCCGCTTCCGTTGATGAATGGAATCTGCACACCGAAGAAGCCCAGTACGAATTGAAGCAGATACGTTCCAACCAGACCAAGCAGCGCCATTGAGGCTACGCCGCGCATGCGATCAGTGACCGTGATGATGCGCGTCCGATACAACGCGAACATCAGAATTGCCGTAACCATCGTCGCGCCAACGGCCATCATTGGCAGACCTTTGTACGTCGCGTTGTACAGCGCGGACACGGCGCCAAGTGCCATACCTTCCAGCACGGCGTAAAGCGGCGCGGTTACCGGCGCCCAGTTTGGCTTGAAGATGGTCGCGAATGACATCACCAGGCCGCCAATGACGCCAATCAGCATCGCGCCCTGATACTGCTCGACCGGGGACCGCCACACAACGCCGGCCGAAAATGCGGTCACGAGCAAAAGCACCAGCGTCTTGGTCGCCGTGCCGTTCACCGTCATCGCGGCTTCGCCAGCAGCCAACTTGCCAAAACGCTCGGCGGCTGCCGTGCGATAGGCGGGATTCGAAGTTTGCATAAATCTCTGAATGGAGAAGGTGGACGCTCACCAGCGAAGCACGATCCACCGCGGGAGGCGGACCGGATGCACCAGAGCCCCTTGGCATCGTAGCGCGAAAAGCGGCTGGGAGCGACTTGGTAATTCTACCCCAGGCGCACCGGTTCGTCTCCCGGATCACACTATTGTACTACTACCGTTGCGGATGTATATAT
Source organism: Gemmatimonadaceae bacterium (assembly GCA_039930585.1). Taxonomy (GTDB): domain Bacteria; phylum Gemmatimonadota; class Gemmatimonadetes; order Gemmatimonadales; family Gemmatimonadaceae; genus Gemmatimonas. The sequence continues at coordinate 2,104 of JBDTTO010000677.1, read as the reverse complement.
CCGCGACGGATACAACACTCGGCCCCAGACCGCATCGATTTCCCGCGCGGTTGTCGGCCCAATCCGGGCAACCCGACCTGCCGAATGTCAAAAAAGACGCCAGAATCCCAGCTCCCGCTCACGCCGGCCGTCCTCCACATCCTATTAGTGCTGGCCGACGGCGAACGCCACGGATACGCGATCGCCCAGGAAGTCGAGGCCATCAGCGACGGTCAGGTGCGGATGGGGCCCGGCACGTTGTACGGCTCGATCCTGCGCATGACGGAGTCGGCGCTGATCGAGGAAGTCACCACCCAGCGCCGGGATGAAGGGGTGGAGCGCCGTCGCTATTACCGGATGACGACGTTTGGTAAACAGGTGCTGACGCTTGAACTCGCGCGCCTCACTGCGGTCATGAACGTCGCGCGTCGCAAACAACTCTTGAACACGCCGCTGGCGGAAGGCACCGCATGAGCGACCATCCGCGACCAACACGTTTGTCGCGACTGCTTTCGCGCTGTTATCCGCGCGAACTTCGCGAGCAATATGCCGACGACATCGCGCGTTTCATCGACGACGCTCGGCGCGATCCACGTAATCGCAACAATCCGTTCAGCAGTCTGAGTGTCGCCGGAAGTCTCACGAAAGATGCGCTGCTCAGTCTCATCGCTTCATGGCGCAATGATGCGCCGCGCCCGCTTCGCCGATGGGAATCCGATACATCCGTCATTGCCACATTCCGGAGTTTCAGCATGGAAACACTCCTGCACGATATTCGCTTCGCGCTGCGCGGATTTATTCGACGCCCCGCTTTCACCGTCGTCGCGCTGCTGACACTCACGCTTGGTATTGGCGGTAACAGCGCAATCTTCACGTTGGTGAACGCAGTATTGCTCGCGCCGTTACCGTATGCGAACCCTGAACAGCTGGTGAACATCTGGGGCGCAAACGAAACGCAAAGTCGTCTGCTCATTTCCATTCCCGATATCGAAGATGTACGCAAACGTACGCGCACATTTTCTGAAATCGGCATTGTCCGTACGCAGAGCGTGAATCTCACCGGCGGTGAACGTCCGGATCGCGTCGTTGGCGATTTCGTAACCGCGCCATCTCTGCGCATGCTGCATCCCGCGATGGCATTGGGGCGCGTTTTTACCGACGAAGAAACTGATATCGGCGCGGGACAGCAGGTTGTTGTGCTCAATTACGAAACGTGGCAATCGCGTTTTGGTGGTCGCAAGGACATGCTGGGTCAAACGCTCATCCTCAATGGGCGTCCACATTCCGTTATTGGCGTCACTGCCGCTTCATATGATGATCCGCTCGAGTCGGACATCTGGTTGCCCATTACATCAGCACCCAGTCGCGCTTGGTTTGGCCGAGGAAATCAGTCGGTGTGGGCCATGGGCCGACTCAAGCCCGGATTCACGTTGGCCGATGGGCAAAAAGAACTGGCTTCGATCGCGAAAGACATTGCAAAGGAAAACGGTCAGCCCGCCGCCGCAGCAAGAATCGCCGTCATTGATTTGCGCGAGAGTCTGGTTGGTGGTTCGCGCTTCATGATCGCGGTGTTGTTTGGCGCCGTAATTGCAATCCTGCTGATTGTGTGCGTCAACATCGCCAATCTGCAATTGGTTCGCGCGAGCACGCGTCAGCGCGAGATGTCCGTGCGCGCAGCACTTGGTGCCAATCGCGGCCGGTTGATTTCGCAAACGCTGGTGGAGAGCCTGCTGCTCTCACTGATGGGTGGCGTGTTCGGAATTGCACTTGGCCAAGTTGCCGTTAAAACGCTTGTCAGCTCGATGCCAATCACTTTTCCTCTGGTTGCGCCACTGCAACTGGATGCGAAGGTATGGATTTTCTCGCTTGGCATGGCGGTGCTAACGGGACTGCTGTTTGGTATTCCGGCGGCGCTCTCCGGAACGAAATCAGATTTGCAGAGCGCGCTGCGTGCGCGCACCGAACAAGCGTCTACCCGCCGGTTCAACGTGCGCAACGTGCTGGTGGTTTCTGAACTTGCGCTCTGCATCGTGTTGCTCGCTGTAGCGGGACTGTTCACGCGCTCACTGCAATCATTACGCAGTGTGGACGCCGGCTTCAAAGGACAAAATGTATTAAGTGCCGA
>JBDTTO010000676.1:0-2872 GCA_039930585.1 Gemmatimonadaceae bacterium | reverse complement strand
TCGCGCTGGTTGTCATCGTCGCAATTGTCATCGTGCTCTATGCGCTGATGCGCAGCATTCGCGTCGATGGTCGACGAATGGTCGCATCGATTTATGCACGCCGGCATCTCACGGTGCTTGGATCGCTGATGATGCTGTTATTGGCGTGGAGTTACCGACTCGACGGATTCGACCTCCTACGCTATGGCAGCGGCAATGACGGGTTGTTTCTGCGGATGGATCACATCGTCGCCGTCAAAATCGATTTCGGCCTCACGCTGCTCATCATCTTCTCGGCAATGTTGTTGTTGCGCGCCGGTTGGGCCGGGCAGTCGCGCATGGCGACGGTCACGCTCAGTGTGGTTTTACTTGCAACTGTTGGAGTGCGCCACGGTTTTCCGGTGTTGATGGGTCGCAGCGAGATGATTGGTGATCCGGCGCGACGCGAACGCGATTACATCGAGACGCGTGCGTTGGTTACGCGCCGGGCGTACGACGTTGATGGAATGACTGTGATCAATTCGGACACGTCAGCCAAAAAAGTCAGCGGTTTGCAGCTTCGCGATCTTCCGCGCGTGGTCAGTGTCTGGGATGCCGGCGTGCTCGGACGCGCACTGAATGGCAATTCGTCGTCCAGCATGAATGTTGGATCGATTGCGTGGACCCCGCATGACAACACACTGCAGGGATTGTTACTGCAGAAACCACCAACGGGCGACGGTGCGTGGGCACTGGTAACCGTGTCGGGAACTGCGGCCGATGACCGCGGTGCACCAATTCCCGAAGGCATGGAACTCGGAAGCGCCATCGACAGTTCGTCAATCACCGTCGTCGATGACGTCAGCGCGGGAATTATCGGTGCGCCGCTCATCGCGCCGGGAGCAACCGGACACAGACTGGTTGTTGATTCGATCACGCGCGTTGTCGGTGCACGCCTTGAGAGTCGCGGCAGCCGCATTGCGCACGCCTGGGCTACGCGTGATCCGCGTTTGCTGACAGCCAGTGACGATGACGTCGCGCCAACGCTCGTGATGTGGCGCGATGTGCGCGAACGCGTTCGCAAACTGGCGCCAATTTTCGCACAGGGTGACGCGGTCATTCCCCTGTTGCATGAAGGTTCGCTCTACTGGACCATCGAGTTGTACAGCGCGTCCGACATGTATCCGCTCTCGCAACGCTGGGTGTTTGCAGGGGACACGCGAAGTTATTTCCGTCACGCTGCCACAGCGCTTGTGCACAGTCGAACAGGGCGCGTGCGGTTAATCACAGTTGAGAAACCAGATCCGATCGCGCGCACGTGGATGGCGATTGCTCCAGATCTATTCGTGCCGGCAGCGCGACTCGCCCCCGGACTGCTGGCGCAGTTGCCGGCACCAAGTGAAGGCACCGTTGCACAAGCACGAGCGTTTGCGCGTTACGGCTCACGCCTTGATGGCTCGGTTGTCCGCCATTTACCTGACGGCATTCTCGGCACCGACAATCCGCCAGGAATCCTGTTTGACGGAAAGCAGGCGGCGGCTGGTTGGAGCGTTCCCGTCTTGAATGGTCCCGAGCAAATTGCCGGCATCATCGTCTCCGCAGGCGGCGCGCAGCGCGGTACGCGTTGGATGCCCGTGAGCAAACTCGAGGCCCGCTGGGGCGCGATTACGGAGCGACTTCGCACAGCTCTGGACAGCAGTCGGCAGCAATTGGCGGAGGGTGGGCGCCGCGAGCCGCAAACCGCTCCCGGGCGTGTACGCACCGTTCTGATCAATGGCACTCCAGCAGCGCTGCAACCGCTGTACGTTACTCGTCTCAACCAGGCGCAAACTCTGGCGCGCGTCGCAGTTTTTTATGAGGGCAACGTCGCGGTGGGTCCAACCGCATTCGACGCGGTGCGACAGCTCATCGGACCGGCCGCCAGTTCGGGGAGCAACGGTGCAGGCGGCTCAAACGTTCCTTACTCGGCAGCCAACCGACAGGCGACTGTTTCACGATTGTACGACACCATGCGGGCCGCGATGCGACGCGGAGAGTGGGCCCGTTTTGGAACGGCGTTCGACAGCCTGGGACTGCTGTTGGGCCGTCCTCCGCAATAAACAGCTGCTATTTTTAGGGCGCTTCTTTCCCCCCGATTTTTTGGAGATCGCGTGAACCTACACGAGTACCAAGCGAAGGAACTGCTGCGTAAAGTCGGCGTTCCCATTCCTCCCGGCGAAATCGCCACCACACCCGAAGAGGCCGAGGCCATTGCGGTCAAATACGGCACGGCGGTGATGGTCAAGGCGCAGGTTCATGTGGGCGGCCGCGGCAAGGCTGGCGGCGTGAAGTTCTGCAAGACACCTGCAGACGCAAAGGAAAAAGCAGCGGCCATCCTTGGCATGGACATCAAGGGACTGACTGTTGAAAAAGTCCTGGTGACTGTTGCCGCGGATATCGGTTCGGAAGCGTATGTCGGCATCATCGTCGATCGCGCGACCAAGAAAGCGGTGTTCATGGTGAGCGCCGCTGGTGGTATCGACATCGAAGAAGTTGCTGCAACGACGCCGGAAAAAATTCTGTATCTGCCAGTTGATCCGCGCTACGGATTGCAGACGTTCGAAGCGATGCGCATGGGCTTCTTTCTGTATTCGGATGTAAAGCAGGCGCGTCAGGCTGCGAAGATCATGATGCAGTTGTACAAAGCGTTCATCGCCGCTGGTTGTTCACTTGCGGAAATCAATCCGCTCGTCGTCACACCGGCCGGTGAATTGATTGCGGTTGACGGCAAGATGGTGATCGACGACAACGAACTCGATCGTCTTCCGGAAATTGCAGCGCTTCGTGATGAATCATCCGAAGAGCCCAGCGAAGTTGACGCACGCAACTCCAACCTCACGTTCATCAAGCTTGATGGAAATGTTGGTTGCGTTGT
>JBDTTO010000675.1:0-2880 GCA_039930585.1 Gemmatimonadaceae bacterium | reverse complement strand
GGAGAGGGACGCGGGAATCACTTTCCCAAGCTATGTTTTGCCTGCCGCCACCGACAGACCGACGTCCGCCCCTTACCGGAACGAACGCAATGACCGATCCGAACACGTTCACTGCCGAACACCGCTCATTCGAATGGGAACTGATGCTGCAGTACGAAGACGGTTCGCTGCCTGCATCGGCCTGGAACGAAAGCACGCTGGCAATTGTGGCCGGCTGGTACGCGAAGAACCTGACGCGAGAACAGGCCACCACGCGTTACGAATTGCATTATCAGCGCAATCGTCACCGGCTCACGCACCGCCTCGATAGCGCATCCGTCAACATGGCTCAGATCGAAGCACTTGATGGCGTGTGGCAGTCGCTGCTTACACGCGTGTTGCCGCCGGTGAGTTAAGGCGCGATTCGCGCGTTTGTGAGATAGCGTATTGCGGGTGAACGTGGTGTGTGCGAATTTCGGCGCGCGCTTCTCCCGCCCTGTCACTGCCCAATTCAATGCGTATTACCTACGTCACCGAGTTTGTCGGCACGTTTTTTCTTGTGCTGACCATTGGTCTCGTCGTTGCATCCGGAAGCGCACTCGCGCCACTTGCGATTGGCTCCGCACTCATGATCATGGTCTACATGGGCGGACACGTGTCCGGCGCGCATTACAACCCCGCCGTAACGCTGGCCGTGTGGATGCGCGGAAAATTGCCGGCACGCGACGTTGCGCCGTACATGATTTCGCAGCTCCTTGGCGCGATCGCGGCCGCACTGACATCCCATTTCATCACGGGAACTACCTTCGCGCCCGCACCCGGACCAACAGCAACCATTCCTCAAGCGTTGCTCATTGAAGTACTATTTACGTTCGCACTCGCGCTGGTGGTGCTGAACGTCGCGACATCGCGAAAAACCGAAAACAATTCGTTTTACGGCCTGGCCATTGGATTCACGGTACTGACCGGCGCGTTTGTCGGCGGATCTGTTTCCGGCGGCGCGTTCAATCCCGCAGTTGGTGTGGGACCCGCTCTCGCGAACATGATTCTGGGATCGGGTTCGCTGTCGCAAAGTTGGATCTATCTCGTCGGTCCATTTGCGGGGGCAGTCGTTGCAGCGTTGTTGTTCCGCGCGCAGAACCCCGAAGATACCGAGCAAGCGATTCCTGCACCGCCGGCGCAAGAATCTTTGACATGAAGCTGAAATCATCGCGTCTCAAATTTGCATGCGCACGATTCCGGCTTCGATTCCCCACACGCGATGATCAGTCAACACATGGCATTACAGAACACCAGCAGCATCGGTGGTATCCGCAGACTTAGTCTGGCGGCGATGACCCTCCTGGCACTTGTTGCACCGCGCGTCATCCGTGCACAAGCTGATGAAATCCAGGTCTATCAGGGCGGACTCGCCGCTCCCGGAGTTTTCAATCTCACTGTTCACACAAACTTTACGCCCAATGGGCTTAAAGTTCCGGCATTTCCTGGAGCCGTAACGTCCGATCATTCGCTGAACGGCGTTCCGGAATTCGCATACGGTGTCACGCGCTGGTTTGAAGCCGGACTGTACTTGCCGCTGTACTCCGTCGACAAACACTCGGGGTTCGGACTGGACGGCTTCAAGCTGCGCACGCTGTTTGCGCGTCCCGATGGAGACAGTCACACGTTTGTGTATGGCGTGAACTTTGAATTCAGCTATAACGCCAAACGCTGGGACACGAATCGCATCAGCTCCGAAATTCGGCCGATTATTGGTTGGCACCTCAAGCCATTCGATATCATTTTCAATCCGATTCTCGATACTGAATACGACACGTTCAAGAAACTGGAATTTGCACCTTCGACGCGCGTCGCATACAACATCAATTCTTCGTGGCAGGCCGCCATCGAAGAATACGCCGACCTCGGCACCATCAATCGCGTTTCACCAACGCAGTCTCAGTCACACCAGGTGTTTGCCGTTGTCGACCATGGTGGTAAAGTCTGGGACATCGAAGCTGGAATTGGTGCGGGACTCACCGACGGAAGCGACAAACTCACGCTGAAACTGATTGTCGCGCGCGACCTGCATACACGAAAACGTTAAGCCTGGGTGCGTGCAGGTTTTGAATCGTCGTTGTTGAAACGCTTCTCCCAATCTTCGGCCACCAGTTTCACGCCAAAACTCTCGTGCGCGTTGGATGAAATCAGCGTATATCCAGCGCGTTCGTAGATACGCCTCGCACCCAACAAATTGCTCTGCGTCCAGAGTTTGATGGACGTGTAACCAACCTCGCGCGCGAACTTCTCGCACTCGGCAACCAGACGTTCACCAATGCCAAGACCGCGCGCACTGGGTTCAACCAGCAACAATCGCAACTGCGCCGTTGTCGCATCCTTGCGCACCAGGAACACCGAGCCCACGCGTTCGCCGTTACGCTCGGCAATCCAGCAACGTTCGCTCGTTGCGTCAAACTGTTCGAGAAATGTCGCGCCAACTTTGGCAACCAATGCTTCAAATGTGGAATCCCAGCCAAACTCTTTCGTATAGAGTGCACCATGGCGGCTGATCACCCAACCAATGTCGCCCGGCTGATGCGTTCGTAGTTGAAATGGCGAATCAGGTTCGGACTTCGCGCCCAGCAAACGCTCGAGCAACTGCATGGAGTGCACAACCTGGCGACGGGCGTCATCGGACAACGACGCGAGCATGTCGTCCGTATTTTCTGTCGCGCGCGTGTTGAGCGGTGCAAACGATTTTCGGCCGCGCGCCGTGAGCGACAACAGTCGCTGCCGGGCGTCTTCGGGCGATGGTTTGACCGCCACAAGCTTCTGCGCACGAAAACGCTGCAACAGACGACTGACATACCCCGCATCAAGCTTGAGATCAGCGGTTATATCGCTCGCCGTCAATCCGTCGCG
>JBDTTO010000674.1:0-2884 GCA_039930585.1 Gemmatimonadaceae bacterium | reverse complement strand
GTAAGCCAGCATGTGTGGCTTCTCAATCGAACGTTGCGCGATAACCTGACATTCGGACTTGATCGCCCGGTTACGGACGCCGAATTGAACTCGGCACTGTCGGATGTTGATCTGCACGAATTCGCGGCCGGATTGCGTGAAGGACTCGACACCGAGATTGGTGATCACGGCGTGCGACTTTCCGGTGGACAGCGACAGCGCGTTGCGCTCGCACGAGCGCTGCTGCGTGACCCTGACATCCTGATTCTGGACGAGGCAACTTCCGCACTCGACAGCGTTGTTGAGCAACGCGTGGCGCTCGCGATTCATCAGCGTGCGGCGGGACGCACGTTGGTTGTGATTGCGCATCGGTTGTCGACGATCCGCGATGCTGATCTGATTCTGGTGATGCACGACGGGCGCGTGGTGGAGCAGGGCACGTGGGAAGAGCTGCTGAAGCTTGGTGGCCGGTTTCGCGCCTTGCACGATGCGCAGTTCGCGCCTGCCGCATGAAATTTTCCGCGCGGTGCACCGCGCTTGCCGCACTCACGTTTCTGATCGCTCCGTTTTCGCTTGCTGCGCAGCATCTGACGCCGGCGCGTGCCGAAGAGAAGTGCGCCGGCGAACACATTGTTGAAGTAACGTTCAACGGACTGCAACGTGACATCACTGACCGCTTCGGGAGCCTTGGCGCGTTCGTAAACTCGTCCGCGCGCAGAGTCCAACCGCAGACGAGCACGAAGGTTATCGCGAACTTCGTGCAACTACACGAAGGTGATGTCTGCGACGAGCAGCGTCGTGGTGATTCAGAACGTTTGCTTCGTTTACAACCGTTCATCAGCGATGCGGTTATTCGCGTGGAACACATCGCGCCGGATTCAGTGCGATTGCGCGTTGAAACCATCGACGAGTACATCATTTTTATTGCCGCCTGGGGACTTACCGGTGTTCCGGTTGGCTTTGAAGTTGGTACCGGAAATTTGTTTGTCGGTGCGCGCACGCTTGCGGGAACGCTTGAGTATGGTCGCGGCGGAAACGTTGGTGGCGGCGTCAAGTACGCGGACTATCAGATGTTTGGAAAGCCAATCGTGCTGCGCATGAATTACGCGTCACGTCCGCTGGCGCAGTACGGCGGCGTCAGTCTCGTGCGACCGTTCGTGACCGGATACCGCGAGACATCGTGGCAGATTGGCAGCGCACTCAGCCGAACGTACGTCACGTTTCGCGATCCGACATTTCGGGATGTGTCACTCGATTATTCGCGACGCAGCTGGATTCTTGGTGCGAAGCGGCGCTACGACAACGCGAATGGTGGCGCGAATTTTGGTGTTGTCGCAGCGGGTGAATACGCCAACCCCGAGCGCACCGTCGCCATTCGTGAATCGGGTCCCGTACCTGCGTCAGCACCCGAGCTGCTCGCTCGGTATCCGGCATTCGAGTCGGCGCGCGTCGGTGTTTCGGCAGGATACAACTGGATTCACTTTCTCGAAGTGCGCGGCCTCGATTATCTCAGCGCGCCGCAGGACGTCGTGATGGGATTGCAGGTGGCGGGAATCGGACTCAAGTCATTGAACTTTCTCGCGCGCGAGAGTCCGGATTGGGTTGGTGTTGGATTAATTCGCGGTGCCGCGGGCAATGCGAAATACATGCTGCAAGGCACCGCCGAAGTTGAAACGCGTGCTGCTGCGAACGCGTTGCCGAGTGTAATTGGTAGCGGGCGAATTGGTTGGTTCGGCAAGACGTCGCCTGGTCACGTCACTTCACTTGGTCTGGAGTTCGCCGGTGGCGTGCGCACGCGATTGCCGTTGCAAATCACGTTTCGTGATGACGACGGTTTGATCGGATTTCGCACGCAGGATTTTGGCGGTGCGCAGCGCACAATGGTGCGGTTCGAAGATCGTCACGCAATTCCGAGTCCATCGCAGAAACTTGAGCTCGCGTTGGCCGGACTCGCGCAGGCAGGACGATTAGTTGCAGGCGACGCCGCGTACGGAATAACGACGCCTTGGCGTTATGGCGTTGGAGTTGCACTGATTGGTGGAATACCCGCGGGATCGAAGCACACCGTGCGACTGGAGTTTGGTCTGCCCGTGAATCCGGCCGGGTCGCGATCGCTGCAATTCAGAATCGGGTATGGCGAACGGGTCGCATTTTTTGGTGGGGAGCCGTACGCGATCACCAGCGCGCGCGAGGCAGCAGCAGTGGCGCGGTAGCACGTTCACCGGCGCGCGCGAGCGGCCATCCGTGGCGCGGTAGCACGTCTGTCAGTTCGCGCGAAACGGCAGCAGTGGCGCGGTAACACGAAAACCGATCCCGAAAAAAAATCGAAAAAACAAATTCAACGTTTGTCGATCCCCTCAAAACCCAGGCGTCGCCAGTGTGAAGGACGCGGTAACGGCCGGTCCTCAAACCTCAATTATCGGAGTTACCCATGCGCTACATGATGATGCACAAAAACGACGCCAACACCGAAGCCGGCAACCCGCCGCCAATGGAAGTCGTTCAGAAAATGGGAGCATTCGTTGGCGGCTACGCGCAATCGGGCAAGTTGGTTGACGGAGCGGGTTTGCGGGGAAGCCAATCGCGAACACGCCTGGTTTTCCGCAACGGACAGGCGTCCGTAAAACGCGGACCGTACAGCGGAGAACAGGAACTGCCGCACGCGATGTTGTTGCTCGAACTTACGTCGCTTGAAGAAGGGATCAGCTGGGCCAAACGCTACGGCGAAATACTGGTCGATGGCGAAATCGAACTGGGCAAAGTCTCTGAGCCGTGGGATATCGGCCTGATGCCGGAGCCAGAAAACGCACCATTGCATTTGATGCTGATCGACAAAGCCAACACCGCGACTGAAACGCGCACGCGCACCTCCAGCAAAAACGCAGCGCTTTCGGAACTCAGAACC
>JBDTTO010000673.1:0-2886 GCA_039930585.1 Gemmatimonadaceae bacterium | reverse complement strand
CAGCCTGGTCGCACACTTTCACGGTTGGTCTCCGAATCTCTTGGCACCGATTCATCGCAGTACCGAACCATGCACGCCCGGACGCATCAATGCGCTGTCGTAACTTTTGACGCGTTCTGTTGCGCGCAGGTTGCGGCAAGTCGCATTGCGGCAAGTCGCATTGCGGCATGTCGCATTGTGGCATGTCGCAGTCGCATTCGTTCTGCTCGCCACCTCGTTGGTTGCGTCAACAATCGTTGCCGCACAACCCGCCGTTCGAGCCATCGCGCGACTGTCCGGCTACGTTCGCGACAAAGCGAACAACGAACTCGTGCGATACGCACTCATTTCTGTTGATGGCGACAGCGTGCGTTCGCAAAGTGATGTTGACGGTTTCTACTTTCTGATTCTCGACACAGGCGTACATCGCCTGCAGGTGCGCGCGCTTGGTTTTGCGCCACTCGATACGCAGGTCACACTGACGGACGCGACAACACGCGACCTGTTTCTCGTGCGCAACGCGCAACTGGCGCGCATCAACATTTCCGCAACGCGCGAAAAATCAGAGATCGATCCGGCATCGCCCGACATGAGCGTGAGCCGGTTGAATCTCGACGTGGTGAAACAAGCGCCGGCGGTGTTGGGTGAGGTCGATCCGCTGCGCAGCATCACGTTGCTGCCTGGTGTCTCACGTTCGTCGGATGCATCAACCGCCTTCAGCGTGCGCGGTGGCACCAACGATCAGAACCTGATTCTCCTGGATGGCGCAACGATTTACAATCCCGCCCACATCCTCGGCTTTCTCTCCGTATTCAACGCCGATGCCGTCGCGGACATGACGTTGTACAAAGGCGCGCTACCGCCACGTTTTGGTTCGCGTCTTTCGTCAGTGCTGGACGTCCGTCAACGCGAAGGCAACGCAAACGAATTCTCCGGATCGGCGTCACTCGGATTGTTGTCGAGCCGAGCGCTGTTTGAAGGTCCGTTGCCGCAGCGCAAGGGTTCGTTTCTTGTCGCGGGTCGTCGTTCGTACGCAGACCTCTTTCTCAAATTTTCTTCGGACACGCTGTTGCAGCAGGCGCGCGCGTTCTTCTACGACCTGAATGCGAAAGCCACGTATCCGGTTGGAAAAAACGGCACGTTAATGGCGTCAGCATATCACGGGCGCGATTTGTTCAGTCCGTCCACTGATTTCGAAGCAGGATGGGGAAATACAGCGGGCACCTTGCGCTGGGATCAGATCGTTTCAGCGCGTCTCTTTTCGCGCGTGTCTTACACGGCCACCAACTACGATTTCAAACTCGGGTTCTCGCTGGACGGCGGCAAAGTTACGGGCGGATCGCGCATCGGCAGCCGCGAGTTGCGCGTTGAAGAAACTTTTCACGTTGCTGAACGCAACACGTTGGAGTTTGGTGCTGCGGTTGGTGATCAAACGGTGCGTCCGGGCGATCTGGTGTCCACAGATACCACCAGCGCGCGACCCATTCACGTCACGCCCAAAGACGGGCTAACGGCTGCGCTGTATGTGAATCATTCGCTGGATATCACGCCGCGATTCACCGTGCAATACGGAGTGCGTTACGCCGCTTTTTCGCGACGCGGTCCTGCAACGATCTTTCAATACGCGGCCAACGCCCCAGTGGTGTGGAACAGCGCGCTGCAGCGCTACGAGCCCGGCGTGTTGCGCGACAGCACGTATTACGAAGGCGGCAACATCAAAACATTTGGTGGATTCGAACCGCGTTTGTCCGTGCGATTCGGATTGAACGACCAGAGCAGCATTAAAGCGAGCTATGCACGAACGCGACAGTATCTGTTGCTGGCCACGCGCACGAATTCACCTACACCACTCGATGTGTGGGAACCGGTTGGTCCATACGTGAAACCACAATCGGCCGATCAAGGCGCGATTGGATACACGTCGTTACTCAAGAACGGTCAATACGAATTTTCGGTAGAGACATACTACAAACGTTCGTACAATCTGCTGGACTTTGTGGACGGTACAGATGCATTGCTCAATCCACGCGTTGAAACCGGCATTCTGCAAGGCGTTGGGCGCGCCTACGGACTGGAGGTTTTTCTGCGCAAACAATCGGGCCCCGTAACGGGTTGGGTGAGCTACACACTCAGTCGCGCCGAACAGCGATATTCGGCCGGTGACAAGATTGGGATCAACAATGGTGCGTGGTTTCCATCACCCACGGACAAGTTGCACAATCTTTCGGTGATTGCGATCAAGCCCATTTGGACACGCTGGGTTGTGGGTTCAACATTCTCGCTCGCCACTGGATTGCCAGTTACGTATCCGGTGTCGCGTTATGTCATTGACGGAAACGTTGTCGCGGAATTTGGAGTGCGAAACGCCGAGCGCCTGCCGCTGTACCATCGCCTCGACATGAGTCTGACGCGCAAAGGCAATCGCGGCGAGCTGCAGTTCGGTGTGTTCAACGCATACAATCACTTCAACGCACAATCGATTGCGTTTCGCCAGGTCAGTCAGAATTCGTTGCAGACCGAAGCGGTACAACTCTCCATTTTTGGTGTCGTGCCCAGTATCTCGTACAGCTTCAAGTTCTGATGCGAACTTTCCTCTTGTGCCTCTGCGCCGCCATCAGTCTCGCTGCGTGCGAGCGCGTGGTTGACCTGCAAATTCCAAATGGACCGCGCCGTTTGGTTGTTGAAGCACGACTTGAACGTGCCCTGGATTTCTCGGCGGCCGCGCAAGTTATCAAACTGAGCACTACCGCCGATTATTTCAGTGGCGAATATCCGCCCGCGGCATCCGGTGCAACCGTGCGTGTCACCGACGATCTCAATCGCATTACAACATTCGCGGAAACGGGAACACCTGGTTTATACCAGGCGCCAACTTCATTTGCCGTGGGACGTACGCGCAAATACACA
>JBDTTO010000672.1:0-2896 GCA_039930585.1 Gemmatimonadaceae bacterium | reverse complement strand
AACATTTGGTGCGTGCCGCGCTCCGTATCAGTACCCGGCTGGCGTTGATAATAAACACCATCGGAACGCAGGTCCCACGCCTGTCGGTTATCGCCAAGACACGTTTCGAGCACCGACATCAACTTTGAATGCAGCGACAAATCTTCGATCGGAACCATCACTTCAACGCGACGGTCGAAGTTACGCGGCATCCAGTCGGCACTGCCGATGTAATACTCGGGAACTCCCGCGTTACGCACGTACACTACGCGCGAATGCTCGAGGAATCGTCCGACAATGGAAATAACGCGAATGCGATCGCTCAAACCCGGAACGCCCGGCAACAGGCAGCAAATTCCGCGGATAATGAGATCGATCTCGACGCCTGCCTGCGAAGCCGCGTAAAGTGCGGCGATCACTTCATAGTCGACCAACGCGTTCATTTTCGCGATGATTCGCCCGCCTTGCCCCGCCCTCGCGTGTTCGGCCTCACGAGCAATGAGCGCAAGCGTACTCGAACGCAAACTTACGGGCGCAACCTGCAGTTTGCGGTACGACTTCTTGCGCGACAATCCGGTCAGCGAATTGAACAAGTCGCTGATGTCCGCGCCAATCAGCGGATTGCACGTAAACAATCCGAGATCGGTGTACAGGCGTGCGTTGCGCGAGTTGTAGTTGCCGGTACCAATGTGACAGTAGCGGCGGATTCCATCTGCATCCTTGCGAACAACCAGCGCAGTCTTCGCATGCGTTTTGAGTCCTGGCAAACCATATGCAACGTGAATGCCAAAACTTTCCATCGTGCGCGCAAAGTTGATGTTGTTCTCTTCGTCAAAGCGCGCCTGCAATTCAATCAGCACCGCGACCTGCTTTCCCTGCTCGGCCGCATCAGTCAGCGCGCGTACGATGGCAGGTTCGCCGCCCGTACGATACAGCGTGACTTTGATCGCAAGCACTTGCGGGTCGTATGCGGCCGCATTCAGGAACTGTTCAACTGTTGCCTGAAACGACTGAAACGGATGGTGCACCAACAAGTCGCGCTCGCGAATCACATCGAAGATATGACTGGAGTTGTCGCGAAGCGGCGCGGGCACGAGCGCCGTGTATGGCGCGTCATGCAAGTCCGGAACATCCAGCGATGCAATCGCCATGAGGTCGCCCAACTCAAGCAAATCATCCATGTCGTGTACGTCATGCTCCGACAATGGCGCGATCGCCTGCGTGTCGCTTTCTCCCATTTCTTCCATCAACAGCTCGCGCATGGTATCCGGAAGTCCACGCTGCAACTCAAGGCGAACCACTTCACCAAAACGACGCTGGAAAACCTGCTCTTCAATACTCTCCAGCAAATCTTCCGGCTGATCCATCTGGCCGAGGTCGAGGTCGGAGTAGCGCGTTAGCCGGAACGTGTACCAACGCATCACTTCCATGCCCGGAAACAGCGCACCCAGATTTGCACCAATTACATCTTCAAGTGGCAAGACGAAATTATCGCGTCCAATGCGTACCCAGCGCGGCAAGGAACGCGGCACCTTTACGCGCGCAAAGTGTTCCTTGCCCGAAACTGGGTCGCGTACTTCAACTGCAAGTGACAGCGAAAGATTTGAAATGTACGGAAACGGATGTCCCGGATCGACGGCGAGCGGTGTGAGTACCGGAAACACCTGCGACTCAAACATCTGATCAACCGTCGCCAGTTCTGCCGGCGAGAGGCTGGCCATCGTGACGAAACCAATGCCACGTTCGGCCAGTGCGGGCAACAAGTCTTCGCGCAGTGTCTTGCGCCGCATGTGCAGCAACTCCGTCACGCGCGCATGAATTGCTTCCAGCTGCTCGGCGGGCGATAACGAGTCCGCGTCAAACTGCGGAGCGCCGGCGGCAACCTTTCGGCGCAAACCAGCAACGCGCACCATGTAAAACTCGTCGAGATTCGTGCTGAAAATTGCGAGGAACTTCAATCGTTCCAGCAACGGAACGCGCGCGTCCATCGCTTCCGCAAGAACGCGCGCGTTGAAGTTGAGCCAGCTCAGCTCACGATTCAGGTACGGTACCGTCAACTCAGGCATGAGCGACTACAGATGAACAAGCAGCGCCAGAATTTTGTAGCTCAGTGCGGCGAGAATCAAAGCGGCTGGAATAGTAAGGACCCAGGCCCAGACAATGCGACCAGCCAATCCCCAGCGTACAGCAGACAAACGATTGGTGGCACCGACACCAACGATGGCGCCCGTAATCGTGTGCGTCGTGCTCACGGGAATCTTGAAATGGGTCGCGAACAGAATGATGAGCGCGCCACCGGTTTCCGCACAAAATCCGCCCACCGGCCGAAGCTTGGTAATACGCGTGCCCATGGTATGTACAATACGCCACCCACCAAAAAGCGTACCCATCGACATCATCGTGTATGCGCCAATCTCCACCCACAGCGGTATCGTGCTCATATCGCGGAGATACAAATGCTGCAGCAATCCCGTTTCGTTGACGAAGTATGCCTGCGTCGCGACCAGCAACGCCACGATGATACCCATCGTTTTCTGCGCATCGTTACCACCGTGCGCGAGAGACAATAGCGCCGAACTGGAAAGTTGGGCTATTCGAAAAAAAGACTTGCTTCCCTGATAGGAAATGTTTCGAAACAGAATGTAAACAAGCGTCATCAGCAGAAATCCCGCCATCATGCCGGCGGCCGGTGATGCAACAATTGCAGAGAGCGTCTCAATCCACTTGGGCCCCCACAACAATGCCGCCCATCCACCCTTGGCCACCGCGGCGCCGGCGTATCCGCCAATCAGCGCGTGTGAAGAACTGGATGGGATTCCAAACCACCAGGTGATCAAGTTCCAGATGATCGCGCCAAGCAACGACGCCATGATGACGTTTGCGTCGACTACATGAATATCGATGTAGCCAGCACCAA
>JBDTTO010000671.1:0-2900 GCA_039930585.1 Gemmatimonadaceae bacterium | reverse complement strand
ACTGAGCGCATCAAGTACACGTACGCTCCGGCTCCGCCGCCAGCGGCGTTTGTCGCTGCCGGCGCAACGGGTACTCCACCCGCAACTGCCGGTGGACGCGGCAATGCGGCTGGCGCCGGCGGGCGTGCGGGCGCTGGTGCGGCGGGCAACGGCGGTGGAACGCAGGGCATTCCCACTGGCGCCATCATTCCCGACGGACGCGGTAGTCTGGCGGCGTCGGGCGGTGGAAAGTTGCGTGGTGTTCGCACCAAAACCGGCGTGAATTCGGATTCGCTGCTGCAAAAAGATCTCAAGGTGCGCGCGTTGAATTCCGAGCCAACAACGCCGGGGCCGCGCGAGATGGTGTACTGCACAAAAGTTGGCACGACGCATCCGGAAGAGATGTACATCGTGGGTGCACACATGGATGGTCACGGTTGGGGCGAAGCCGCAAATGACGACGGCTCAGGCACCGCAATCGTGATGGAACTTGCACGCATCTTCAACAGCCCCGATGTCACCACCGAGCGCTCGATTCGGTTTGCACTGTGGAATAACGAAGAGACTGGTTTGAACGCGGCGAAAGCGTATGTCGAACAGCGTCAGGCGTTGCAAGGCATCGAAAATCCAAAGGGCTCAGGCAAATATCCCGAGCCGAAGTGGCTTGGCATGATTCAGCACGACATGATGATGTTTGATCATGGCATGCCGCGCGCCGATGGATCACTTGCTCCGGAGCAACGCCCCGAAGCCGATGTGAACATTGAATTCCAGATGAATTCAAAGATGGCCGATGCGTCAATGAAGCTGGCGTTCCAGGTGCACGCTGCAAACACGAAGTACGCGACAGTTTATCCGGCACAGGTTGGTCCGCACATGACCAACACTGATTCGGATCCTTTCAAAGATGTGGTAGCGGCGATCAGCCTCCGCGAGAACGAACGCGGTCGTGAAATTGGCGCCGGTTGGGATCCGCACTGGCATCAGGTGACGGACATGTACAGCACGTTCTCCGACAAGGACTTCATGCTTGGCCTGAACGCGGCGCAGTCGACTCTGGGCGCTGTTGGTACGCTGACTGGCGCGAAGTTGAAGGAGCCAACCACTATGAAACACCATTAGTTTTCCGCCCGGCACTTCGGTGTCGGGCTTTTCACATCTACCATCGGGACCAGTGCTATGGGATTGAACGAACGTCGCAAGATCAAGGAATTGCAGGACACCACGTTTCCCGAGCGCGTCAAGGAAATTGAGGAGATTTGCGGCAAGGCCATTCCCTACGAAATTGATTGGGAAAGCCTGGCTGATGATGCGGAAGGATTGAACTTCATCGACAACCTTTCCTGCCATCGTTTGAACATGGCGCTGCGCATGATTTGTATTGACGACATGGGCAAGGAAGCCGTTCGCGACGGTCTCAAGTTGGTCAAGCTCAAGAACGTCAAAACGAAAGAAGAAGTGGCGATGACGTTTGAAAAGGGCGTGCTCGAAATGCATTGCGCATACGCGCTGGGCACAACCGGCATGATCAGCGACGGCGACATCAAGGCGCTGTTGGTCAAGAAACTGTAAGCTCGCTTTGTTACACAAAAAAGGCGGCGCCAATTCGGCGCTGCCTTTTTTGTTTTCGTTGGTTACTCGATCGTCAGTTTCCGTCTCTCTGACACGGATCAATCAGCGCGTGTTTCAGTGAACGCGGATCTGTCACTGTCTTGTAGGATTCGTTAAACCACTCGAGCGATGCCTTCACCTTTTTCGGATCCAGTGACGGAATCGAGTTGTAAATTGAATCGATGGCCGGACGCGCCGCGACAAAATGCGCAATGTGTGGCGCCCATTGTGCGGGCGTGAGGCAGGGGCCGCGAAACAACCGATCCGTCGTGAGTTTGATGCCGAGTCGCGCGTCGGGAAATGCGTAGCGTGTGTTGATCGCGCCGCTCCAGTCAAAATCGTATGCGACCGTGCGAATGACTGTGCCAAGTGTGTCGCGCAACAATGCCATGTTGTGCTGCTGCGAAATCGAGTAGTCGGTGTTGGCGACCATGTACTCAAAAAGTGTTGTGATCGCGAGTTGCGTTGGCTCCAGTTGGTCAAACAGCGCGCCCTTCGACTTTTCGCTGGCGGTCTTGAACTCCTTCGCGATTTCCTTTTCGTCTTCGATGAAAAATGCCCACGATTCCACATCGCCCGTTTTTGCGAGTGAATCCTTGAAAACGGCTTTGGCCAATCGTGTACGGAAATACAGCGGACTGACTCGCTGATACACGCGATACAGCGCGTATTCCTGCAAGACGTACTGCTCGTAGGTGTCGTCTTTCGGACGGCAGTTGACCGTGATTTTGAGTTTCGTGTTGCCTTGCAGCAGCGTGTTGTCCGCGTCCTTCTTTTTGAACTGCATCAGGAGCGGTGGAAAGCTGCAGTTTTTATCCTGGCGTCGAAAATGTCCGCGCGTTTGCAGCGTGACTGGAATCGACACCACCTTTCCGTCGGCTTCCTTGTACGTCATCAAGGCGCCGTGTGGTTTGAGCTTCGTGCTGTCGCGATCTTTCACGAGCGTGCGCAAATCCGTCGTGAAAGTCACCTCGAGCGGCGCCGTTGTCCGAAACAAACGCTGCGCGGCTGCGGGCACACTCGACAACGCAACGACGGACAGCAGCAACGCGCATCGCGCGAATTGACGATTCATATGCTGGCGAATCATGTGCGCAACTCCACGCCGCGTACGTTCGCGGAAGCGACGCTCCGCAACGCATCGGACACCACGCCAATCGTCACCGTATCAATTGGCACGACGCCGTACTCCAGCACTTTGATGCCTTCGTCTTCTTTGGTCTTGCCCATGTATTTCCACTTGGTGAAGAGTCCGGAAAACTTAGGTTCAACGGCCTGCCGGCACAAATCAGCATCAGTTGTGCGCACAC
>JBDTTO010000670.1:0-2900 GCA_039930585.1 Gemmatimonadaceae bacterium | reverse complement strand
AGCCACGTACGTCGCCTCCGGAACGTTTGCAGTCACGGTTGGCAGCGAAACGTCCGAACTCAAAGCCGGCGATTGTTTTTATGCCGAGGCCGATGTGGTGCACGGCGTTCGTGCGTTGCAGGACGGCACACTGATTGACGTGTTCACGCCGGTTCGAGAGGACTTTCTCATGCCTGGATCCTGGTGACCAAGATGCGCGCTAAACGTTCGGAACTGCGTCGAGTGTTTGGCGCCTGCGGGTTGCTGGGATTGAGTGCACTTGCTGGCGCGAGCGACGTAGGTGCGCAGGCGGCGAAAACTGCGAGTGCCGCGTCAAAATCGATTGTGAAAGTACCGCGCACGATTCTTCTGCGCGGCGAACGCTTGGCTGAATCAAAGCGACTGTACGCGATGAACGAACCGTCACTCAAGCCAACGTTTGATGTGTTGATGCAAACAGCGCGCATCGCGCTTGCAGCGCCGTCACTGAGCGTCATGCAGAAAGGTCGCGTTCCATCAAGCGGCAACAAGCACGACTACATGAGCATGGCGCCGTATTTCTGGCCGAATCCCAAAACGAAAGACAGCTTGCCGTACGTCAATCGTGATGGCGAGATGAATCCGGAAAGTCGCAAGGATCACGACGGTTTGCGTTTGCAGCAGACCATTGCGCGTGTTCGCGCTTTGGCGCTTGCCGGATACCTGAGCGACGACCCGAAATATTCAGCAGCGGCCGCAAAACATTTGCGTGTGTTCTTCCTGGATACGGCCACGCGCATGAATCCCAATCTCAACTACGCGCAGGCGGTGTTGGGAGTGAGCGAAGGGCGCAGCTATGGCATCATTGATTCGCGTGACATGCCCGCGTTGGTGGACGCCATTCGTTTATTGCAACTGACGTCGGCGTGGACAGAGCGCGATACCGACGGCATGACCAAATGGTGCGCCGAGTATCTCAAGTGGTTGCTGGAGAGCAAGAACGGTACGGAAGAAGGCAAAACCGTGAACAATCACGTTGTCTTCTACGACGAGCAGGTGGCGGCACTGGCGCTGTTTGTTGGTGACACTGCGCAAGCCCGGATGTCGCTCGATACGCGCGCCAAACAGCACATTGCCGGACAGATTGACAGCGAAGGCAAACAGAAACTCGAGCTTGATCGCACGCGTCCACTGCACTACACGCTGTTCAATCTCGAAGCGTATACCATGCTGGCGGAGCTGTCGCGCCACATTGGTGTTGATCTCTGGAACTACGAAGCTCCGAACGGTGCGAGCATCCGAAAAGCGTTGCTGTTCGTCGCTCCGTACGCAAATCAGGCGGTGAAATTTCCGAAAGAGGATATCACTGCGCAGGGACCGGGCGAGTTTGTGTTGCCGTTTCGGCGTGCGGCGGCGCAGTTGGGTGATTCGGCGTTTGCGCGCGCGGTTGAATATCTGCCGGTTGAAGTTCGCATCAAGGATCCCGAGGCGGTCAACTTTCCGCTTGAGCCGCTCGCCAAGTCTGCGCTTGATCGTTCGGCAAAACAGTTACGCAATACTGCCACGTCGCTTGATGTCGCCAAAGGTTATCCGCGGTCGATCATTGCCGACGGAAGCTTGAAGCAAAGTGCGGCGAGTGAATGGACCAGCGGATTTTTCTCCGGCGAGCTGTGGTACATGTATCAGGATACCGGCGCCGCGGAATGGAAGTCACTCGCCGAGCGTTGGATGACGGGGCTTGAAGCCAACAAGGTCAAGACAACGACACACGATTTGGGCTTCATGATGTTTGACAGTTTCGGGCACGCATTCTTGCTGACGGGTGACACCAAATATCGCGACATTGTGATGCAATCAAGCAAGTCGCTGGTGACGCGATTCAATCCGAAAGTTGGAATGATCAAGTCGTGGGACACACACACGGACACAATGCCGCGCAAAGCGTGGCAGCATAACACCATCGTCGACAACCTGATGAACCTGGAGATGTTGTTCTGGGCATCGGCGCACGGTGGAGATGCAGATTGGGCGACGATTGCAGAACGCCACGCGTTGACATCGGCCAAGGCGCATGTCCGCGCAGATGGAAGTACGGGTCACGTTGCGTTGTTTGATACAACGACCGGAAAATTTCAGCGTCTCATGACGTGGCAGGGCTACGCTGACGGTTCTGCGTGGGCGCGCGGTCAGGCGTGGGCGATTCATGGTTTAACCGCGTCGTACGGCCACACAAAAAAACCTGAGCTGTTGCTCGCTGCGCAGAAAAGCGCGGACTGGTTCATCGATCATTTGCCAGCCGACGGAATTCCGTTCTGGGATTTCCGTGATCCGAAAATTCCAAACGTCGTGCGTGATGCATCGGCGGCAGCGATTGCGGCATCCGGTTTGTATGAACTCGCGTTGTACAGCGATGCGAAATCGCATGATAAGTATCGCAATGCAGCTGACATGCTCATCGCGCGACTGACGACCAACTACATGGCGCCGCCGTCCGCGTCGGGATTGATTCTCGCGCATTCGACCGGTGGACTTCCGTTCAAGTCCGAAGTTGATGTCGGTATCGTTTACGCCGACTATTTCTTCATTGAAGCGTTGTTGCGGCAGAAGGGGTTGTATCTGCCGAAGTTGTGAGCGCGAGTTCGGTGCCGGCCAACGTTCGAATTGGCCGCATGCGTTGGAGTATCTGCGCGCTGCTGTTCTTTGCGACAACCATCAACTACATCGATCGGCAGGTGCTGGGAATTCTGTCAAAGGATCTCCAGACAGCGTTGCATTGGACCGAGATCGATTATGGCAACATCGTCGCATCTTTCAACGCGATGTATGCGATTGGTTTGCTGGTTGTTGGCCGCCTGATTGATCGTTTTGGTACCAAGATTGGTTACGCGGGTGCATTGGTATTCTGGAGCGTCGCTGCCATGGCACACGCACTTGCGCGATCA
>JBDTTO010000669.1:0-2903 GCA_039930585.1 Gemmatimonadaceae bacterium | reverse complement strand
AACGCGTATCAAAATCGGCAGAGAATTCGTTTTCCGTATTCTCGTTGCCTTCGTAGTAGCGCTCGATGCGCAACCACGCCATTTCGCGGCCCTTGATGATGTTCGCGCCTGGGCGCTCATCCCACGTTCCCGGCGAGAGTGCGCGACCCTGATACGGCGCACCAACCGTTGGAATGTTGTTCTCGCTATAACACGCCGTCACGCACGCAGAGCAACCCGTGCAGCGCGCGAGATCGATTGTCATGGCCCAGCGACGCGCTTCGGCTTTTGACGAATGATCCGGTGCGTACATGCCAAGTGCTTTCGCGTCCTTGTCTGCGAAATCACCCTGCGCGTCGGCTGCCACTGGCGACTTGAGTCCCGGCAAGAACGCCGCTGACGGCAAGCCCGGAATATCCTCGACGTGTTCGGCGACTGCTGGTCCGGCGAGTTCCGCGACATCCATCGCCTGGCCAATACCGCGACCATGCTGACGCGCTGAACCTTCGGTGGTGACCATCTGTGAATGGTCGGCAGTCTTCGTAACTTTGCCCTTCGTGATGAGCGACAACCCACCCGCCGTATCCCAACCTGACGGCACGAGATCGTACGCATTCACGCCGACGTTCATCGCATACCGACCGTACGCCGTATGGCCCTGGCCGAGCGAGATAGCGACGGTGTCTTCGCGCACACCCATGTAGATGTACGCCGCGGCCGTAACAGAACCACCGGCCGTTTCAATCTTGAGATGATCGCCTTCCATCACCTGCAAACGCTTGGCTGTCTTCGGATGAATTTCCACCCATGACTGCCACGCAATTTTTGTAACCGGATCAGGCAGTTCCTGCAGCCATGGCTTGTTCGCACCGCTTCCATCGCCGAGTGTGGCGGATGGGAATACGTGCACGAAAAACTCGCCTTGTTGTGCAGAGAGTGCCGGCACCGGCGACGCGGCCATTGTTGAAGCGGTGCGCGTACCGCGTGGCATCAACGGTGCACCAGAAACTGTCGCCTTCGTGAGCGCTGTAGCAAACGCAGGTGAACCACCGGCAAACTTGCTGATGTACCACGTGCGGAAGTCTTCGGTGTTGTACTTCGCTGCGAGCGACGCGTCTTTCTTCGCGAGCTGAATCAACACATCAGCCGTGGCGCGCGTGCCGTCGAAGGCCGCGGTTTTTGTGAACACCGGATCCATCGTTGGCTGCTGCAGCGAAATCGTGCCGGCAGAAATTTCTGCGTCACCCCAGCTTTCCAACCAGTGATTATCCGGCAGCACCAGATCGCACAACGATGTTGTTTCGTCGGGCACGGTGCTGAATGAAACCTTGAATGCAACCTTTGCAAATGCATCGCGGAACGCGGCCGATTTTGGCATCGTGTGCGCGGGATTGGCATTGCGCACAAACGCGAGGGGCACCGTTCCAGCTTTCATCTTGTCCGCAACGGCAATCAAGTCGGCGTACGACGCGATGCCCTTGTAACCGGCCTGTGGTGAAGCGGGCTTGATGGTGACACCAACGCTGCCGTTTGCCTTGTTGATTTCAGCAACCATTGCGCCGCATTCAACCGCATCGCTGGTCGTAATTCCGCAGAGCGCCATCACGCCAGTGCCCGCGTTTTTCACAGCAGCGGTTAATGCTTCAATCGTTGCAACGGGAACACCTGACGCTTCGGCAGCAGCGGCGGCCGCCTGCTTGCCAGTGATTGCGGCGCAGATGGCCATTTCGCCACCCGGTTTACATGCAATCCACTGATCGGCATTCAATCCGGTGAGAGAGCGACGCGCTCCGATGTACACGAGCGTTGGCGCGCCGGTCAACTTCGCGCGTGCGTCGGCCCAATCCATTTCGTCCGGTACGCCTGAACCCCATCCATCGAGGAAATCAGCGCCAAAAGAGAGCACGAGCTTTGCAGCGCCGAATTCAAGCTTCGGCCATTCAACGCCGTAGGCTTTCTGATTGGCGGCGATAGTGGCGAGTGGTGCCTGCGAATCAACGCTCAAGTGCGCCGGCATTCCGTTGGCGCTCAGCCATCCATCAACGAAGCCCGGGAACGTGCCGGTTTCGTGCTGGTTGATGAACACGACGTTGGCGGCCTGACCACGGCTTTTCACTTCGCCCATCTTTTGCGCGAGCAACTCGTAAGCCTTGTCCCACGTGATTGGCTTGAAGTCGTTGCCCGTGCGTTGCATCGGGCCCGGAAAACGATCCGGGTTGTACAATCCTTGCACGGCCGAAAGACCCGTTGCGCAGATAGCGCCGCGGTTCAGTGGATGCTCGGGATTGCCCTCGAGTTTGATGGTGCGTCCGTCGCGCACTTCCGCCAGCACGCCACAACCGGTCGCGCATTCTCCGCACGTGGTTGCGTAATACTGCGAAACACCAGGAACAGTGTTGTCGGGGGATGTGACGTACGGAATGAGCTTGCCCACCTTTTCGGAGGAACAGCCCACAACCGCAGTAGAGGCGCCAGCGACGCCCAATATTTTGAGGAACTCGCGGCGCTTGACGCCGGTTTCCGTTTCAGTGCTCATGCAGTAACTCCGCTTCGGGCGGCCACACGTGGCGTCTCAGTAGCGGTAGCGCTACTGCAGCCTCGTGATTCGAGGGTCAAGGACGAGACGTCGCTTAATAGTGGCAAGAACTGCAATCGTAGCGCGCCTTCTTCGCGGGCATCGCTTCGAGTTCCGGAGTAACCTTTTGTCCGGCAAGACGTGCACCTTCGGCAGGCTTGTAGCCCTGCACGTGGCAATTGATGCACCAGCCCATGTTGAGTGAGTTGGCCTGCATCACCGGCTTGTAATTGGCCGAATCGGGCGCCGGTCCCTGATTCTGAATATCGCCGTGACACGACTGACAGGTGACACCCGCATTCACGTGACGCATGTGCGGGAACTGCACATAGTCGGGCACTTTGTGCAC
>JBDTTO010000668.1:0-2909 GCA_039930585.1 Gemmatimonadaceae bacterium | reverse complement strand
TTCATCCGCGCAACCCCATGACAACGTGACGCCGGCGCCGCCGTGTCCGTAGTTGTGAATGACACGAAGTCCGTCGATTTCTTCTTCCTCAAGTCGCACGGTAACGCGACAGGGACGAATCCCAACCTTGCTTCGCAGCAAGGGCGCATTTGCCAATTCCGGCATGAGCGCGTCACACCGTGCGCGGAGCAGAACGGCGTCGGCCGTGTTGACCGCAGTGTCATATTCATGCTCCTGCGCGGTACCGCCAAGTACCACATCGTTAACGCGCGGAATGATGTACGTTGGCCCTTCGTCGTCGAGAAAGTAGCGCGTGATGCCCGGCGCTTTCACAACCTGCACCTGTCCGCGTACGCCGTACACTTCAAAGTCGTGCGACACTTCGCGCGCGCCGACGCCCGTGCAGTTGACAACGATGTCCGCAACAGGCTGCGCATCCCTCACGTCGGTGACGGATCGCTGCGTGAACATCGCACCCTGCGCTCGCACTTCACCTTCGAGCCAACCCAGGTAGATGGACATGTCGATGATGGGGACACTCGCGAAATATCCGTCAGCAAAACCTTCAGGCAATTCTTCCGTCATCGCGCGGCGATAGCTGGGTACTGCGCTCCGCCACCACGCTTCTTCAGCCTGCGGCCGGCGAAAAATTTCGCAACCGTCGCGCATGATGACGCCGGTTTGCACATTCTCCGACAGGCGCACCAGCTCCTTGAATGTCACGGCGCTCCACGGCAACACTCTGCGCATGGGTTCGGCGAGGTACGGATACCACAAGGCCGCCGCAACTGAAGACGTGGTGTCTTGCGGCAGGTCGCGCGTCCATATGTCGACGGAGTGTCCGGCTTGCAGCAGGCGCAGGGCGCAGGACAATCCTGAAACGCCTGCGCCGATTACCAAAACGTTCATCTATTTCTCTTACGCGCGCAGCACTCGCTTCGCGGCTTCCGCCACGTTCTCGGCAGTCAAACCAAACTCCTTGTACAGCGTCTGATACGGAGCGCTCGCACCGAAGTGGTCGAGACCAACGATTGCACCGAAGTCGCCAACCCACTGATACCACGACATCGGATGGGCCGCTTCAACCGCAACACGCGCGACACCGTTTGGCAGCACCGAAGCGCGATATGCTGCGTCCTGCTTCGCAAACAGCTCAAGCGACGGACAGCTCACCACTCGCGCCTTGATGCCCTGCGCTGCAAGCAGCAAACGCGCCGCTACTGCGATCTCGACTTCTGAACCTGAACCCATCAACACCACGTCAGCGTCGCCGCCCTCCGCTTCGAGCAACACATACGCGCCACGCGGCACGCCGGCTTTCGCCGTTTCGGGCGAGTTGAAATACGACAGCTTCTGACGCGTGAGCGCGAGTGCAACCGGACCATCGCGATGCAACACAGCCGCACGCCAGGACTCCGACACTTCATCTGCATCGGCCGGACGGAGCACAGTCAAACCTGGAATGCAGCGCAACGCCGTGAGCTGCTCGATGGGCTGGTGCGTCGGGCCATCTTCGCCCAGACCAATTGAATCATGCGTGAAGACGTAAATGACCTGCTGCTTCATCAGTGCGGCAAGACGAATTGCCGGACGCATGTAATCCGCAAACACCAGGAACGTGCCGCCGTACGGAATGATGCCACCGTGCAGCGCCATGCCGTTCATGATCGCGCCCATCGCATGCTCGCGCACACCGAAATGGAAGTTACGTTCGCCAGGAGTTGCGGCGGAAAAGAAACCCGCGCCCTTGATGGTTGTGAGATTCGATCCCGCGAGATCGGCCGACCCACCAATCAGGTTTGGCAACGACGATGCAATCGCGTTCAGCACCACACCCGACGCTGCGCGACTCGCAACATTTCCGCTCTTCGCATCAAACGTTGGCAGCTTCGATTCCCAATCCTTGCTTAACTCGCCGCTCAGTTGCGTCGTCAACTCGGCGGCAAGTTCCGGAAACGCTGTCTCGTATGCCTTCCAGGCTCCTTCCCACTGCGCGTGCGTGGCGGCGCGCATCGCAACACCACTACGCCAATCTGCTTTCGCTTCTTCCGGCACGAAAAACGGCTCCGTGCTGGGCCAGCCATACGCTTGCTTCGTGAGCAGAATTTCTTCCTTGCCCAGCGCTTCGCCGTGCGCCTTTGACGTGTTCACTTTGTTTGGCGAACCAAATCCGATGTGCGTGGTTACGACAATCATCGACGGACGATCGGTTACCGCCTTTGACGAATTGATCGCTTCATCCAACGCGTCAAGATCGTTTACATCGGCAACATGCAACACATGCCAACCGTATGCTTCAAAACGCGCACCGGCGTCATCACTGCACGAAATCGACGTCGTGCCATCAATCGTGATGCTGTTGTTATCAAAGAAGCCAATCAGTTTGCCCAGCTTGTTATGGCCGGCAAATGATGCGGCTTCGTGCGAAATGCCTTCCATCAAACATCCATCACCGGCCACGAAGTACGTGTGGTGATCAATGATGTTGTGGCCATCGCGATTGAATCGCGCAGCCAGATGCTTTTCGGCAACGGCCATACCAACCGCATTTGCTACACCCTGGCCAAGCGGACCTGTTGTCGTTTCAACACCAACCGTGTGTCCGTGCTCCGGATGTCCGGGCGTTTTGCTGCCCCACTGACGGAACGCCTTGATGTCGTCGAGCGTGACCGGATAACCGGAGAGAAACAGCGACGAATACAACAACATGCTGGCGTGTCCGGCTGACAACACAAACCGGTCGCGATCGATCCACTGCGGGGCTGCGGGATCGTGACGCATGTGACGCGTATACAAGACATACGCGAGCGGTGCCAACGCCATTGGCGTGCCGGGATGTCCGGATTCGGCCGCCTGCACGGCGTCCATGGACAACGTGCGCACCGTATCAATGGCGAGCTTCGTGGAAG
>JBDTTO010000667.1:0-2910 GCA_039930585.1 Gemmatimonadaceae bacterium | reverse complement strand
AGGTCAGTGCGGTGGATCCGCTGACGTATGTGTTGGTTGTTACGGGGCTGCTGGCGGCCGCAGCGTTGGCGAGTTATGTGCCGGCGTTGCGCGTAGCGCGGGTTAGTCCAGCGGAGGCGTTGCGGGCGGAGTAGAGGCGTCGGTGCGCGATTTGGTGATCAAAGACGATGATGCGTATGCGATTACCATGGTGCGCAATTCCTGAGGGGCATTGCCGTGTCTGATACCAGCCGTACCTTCCACCGGACATTCGACCAGGCAGCATCACGCGCACCTTCGTTGACGGAGAGCATACTTGAACGCCGACGGTTCATTGCGCGTGTGTATTGTGGTCACGTACGATCTGGACGAGGATGGCGGCGGGGTGAAGCACCACGCCATGCATCTTGCGCGGGCCCTCCGGGAAGGGGGCGATCACGTGACCGTGATTGGCCCGTCCACATTGGCCCGCAATACTCCGGATGTGGTTGGGTTTCGCGGCGTGATCAATGTTGTGTCGAACGGCTCCGACAACAGACTGGGCATTTTTATATCGCCGCTTAGCGTCTGGAGGTACTTCCGGCGCAATCGTTTCGACGTCATTCACATTCACGAACCGCTGCAGCCGTCGTTGCCCTATTGGGTGAGCTGGTTCACGCCCGGCATCCCAAAGCTTTGCACGTTTCACGCGTTTGCCGAGGACGCGAGCTGGAGCTTGAAGGCCGGTCGACAAATCTGCGCGCCGGTTCTTTTTCCGTTCATCGAGCGCGCGATTGCAGTCTCTAAACCGGCCGCCCGGTTTGCATCTGATAATTGGAAGCGGCCGATCAGCATCATTCCGAACGGCGTCGCCACTGACGTTTTTCATCCCGGCGCGCGCACTGGCGCCAACTGGCGACCGGGCGAAGGCGTCTTGCGATTGTTCTTCGTCGGCCGTCTGAGCGATGATCGCAAAGGTCTCCGATTTCTGCTGGAAGCGTTCGCGCGTCTGCGAGCGCGCGGCATTCCGGTAGAGCTCCACGCAGTCGGCGAACAGGCCGGTGCTCCGCTGCCACCCGACATGCCGGGCTTCACCTATCATGGCGCAGTTACGCTGGCTGAATTGGTCGAGCAGTATCGCGCATGTGATGTGCTGGTCGCGCCATCGACCGGACAGGAATCGTTCGGTATCGTGCTGCTCGAAGCGATGGCTTCAGGCCGTGCAATTGTGTGTTCAGACATTGAAGGTTACCGCGAAGTGGTCGACGACCAGGGAGCAATTCTCGTGAAGCCGGGAGACGCAAATGCCCTGGAGACGGCAATCGCGAGTCTCGCAATGGATCCCGCGCGCGTGGCGCGAATGGGCGATTGGAACCGTCACCGCGTACCGGCGTTCGATTGGATAGCGCTCGCGCCGCGCGTACGTGGCGAATACGAAGCCGCGATCGCCGACACTGACAACCCATCGCTGGTTCCGGCAACGCCGATGGTCGAAAATCCGGTGCAGCTCGACCCCCGTTTGCCGACGTAAAACCGAAGTGCAACCAGACCATTCTGCCGCTCTGGACGGATTACCTCCGACTCGGCGCCGCGCCACACGTTTGCAACAGTTCGTAAAGGCAATCACGATCGTTGCAGTGTGCGCAGGACTCCTGCTCTTCGTGCGCGGATTGGACGCGCACGCGCTGCTCTCGGCACTACGTCACGTTAGTCCACTGCCGCTCATCATCGCTGGCGCGTTGAGTTTCGTTCAGTTGTGGTTCAAGGCGCTCGGATGGCGCGAAGTTCTCGCGCCAATTGTGCAGCTCTCGCCCGCGCGCGCATTTCGCTACACAGCAGCTGGCGCCGCGATGTCGATCATTACACCAGCGCGAGCAGGAGAAGCGCTTCGTGTGTGGTTGTTGAAGCGCGACTACGACGTGACCATTGCATCGTCATCATCGGTTGCAATTGCCGAGAAGTTGATGGACGGCGTGGCGATGCTGATTGTGTTGGCGCCGCTTCCGTGGTTGATGCCCGGGTTGCCCAATTGGATCGGCCGAGGAATCGTCGGTTTTTCAATCGTCTTGGGTATCGCGCTTGTCGTTCTGTGGTTCATTGCGCCGGCCGCTCCCACTGGAGAAAAGTGGTGGCACGGATTGCAAGCGGGATTGGGCGTTTTGCGAAGCCCAAAACATGTAGTCCGTGCGCTTGCTGCGATGACTGGAAGTTGGTTGACCGATTGGATCGAAGTGACATTGGTGCTGTACGCGGTCGGCGTGCCAGTTCCACTCGCTGCTGGTTTCCTGATTTTATTGACGATCAACATGGCGATTGTTATTCCCGGTATGCCGGGACAACTGGGAACGATGGAGCTTGGCGCGCTCGTCGCGCTTGAACTGCTGCATGTTCCGCGCGAGCAGGGACTTTCGTTCGCATTGCTGTATCACGGCGTACAGGTGATTCCGCTGCTGCTTGTTTCCATTGTCGGTAACCGGTTTCTGCTGGCGCCACCCGCTCGCAGTGACATCTCACGTGCGTGAACTTGAATGCAAGCTCACGCACGTGTTTTCATCGAACCGGAGATTCCCATCCGTCGTAGACTGCATCCTTGGCATCAATTGCATCCAAAATCTGGAAAACTGCACCGTCAACTGCGTCTTGATCGACGAAGTCATCCCGACTGGCGGTGATGACAAATGGGTAGGCGGAAGTGGCGTCAGCGTTCGCGATTGAAACCACATAATCCATTGTGTTCAGCAGATTGCTGATCGTTTGGAGTTCGTCATTACGCTGAACATAAATCCAGTGTGTAATCGTGCGTTTGGTGGACAGCGAATCGCCGGCATTCGCAAGCGCCTCAATCGTGCGTCGGTTCTTGATTTGATGCAGCTCACGTATTCCCGGATAGAGAACCGTCAGATAGTGAGTCCAGTCGGCGTCAAGTTGCTCGCCGAATTGCGGTGCATAACC
>JBDTTO010000666.1:0-2912 GCA_039930585.1 Gemmatimonadaceae bacterium | reverse complement strand
CACGGCCGGTCCGCCAAACGCGATGTTGATGTCCTGCATGCCCAGCAACGCCATGTGAATCTTGTGTCCGAAGGCCAACGGTCAGTGCGGGTTCGTTCCCGCTTGACATATCCTAATCGGGCGACCGGCAGGAGGCGATTCGCCATTTACAGGCGCGCACTCCCGTCACATCGTTGTAGTGCGGCCCGCCCGGTTGATACATCTCCGATAGCGTATCACCCAGTTCCGACCTCCCACCCGGATTTGCGTGAAATGAATCGACGTTCTTTGCTCCTTGCTGCTGCAGCAACAATCGCTGCGTTGGCTGTGTTTTCGCCGAGTGCAAATGCACAGCGCGCGATTCCAACGCCCGCTTCCATACTCGGCTTCGAACCTGGGGCCGATCGCAAGTTGCCGTCATGGAAACAGGTCACCGACTATTTCATCGCGCTCGACAAGGCGAGTCCGCGCGTATCAACACGCGTGCTTGGAAAGACCGTTTTGGGGCGACCGTTTCTCGTGGCGTTTATCGCGGATTCATCAACGCTCAGCAATCTCGAAAAATATCGGCAGATTCAACGCAAGTTGCTGGATCCGCGATTGCAAGCGAAAGGTGAACTGGACAATCTGCTTAATACGGGCAAGAACGTTATTCTGATTACGTCGGCAATTCATTCAACAGAAGTTGGTGGATTTACAACGCCGCTGGTGTTGGCTGATCGACTCGCGCGCGCTGATACGCCCGAAGCAAAAGCAATTCTCGCAAATACCATCATCATGATGGTGCCCAGTCAGAATCCTGACGGCGTTGATATTGTGGGTGATTGGTATCGCTCTACACTGGATACGAAATCCGAAGGCACGTCACCACCCGAGTTGTATCACAAGTACACGGGTCATGACAACAATCGCGATTGGTATGCGTTCACGCAGCCCGAAACGCGCTACACGGTCGACTCGCTCTACACGCCGTGGGATCCGCAGATTGTAAATGACATTCATCAACAGGGTTCAAACGCGGGACGCATTTTTATTCCGCCGTACATGGATCCGATCGAACCCAACATCGATCCCATTCTCACCGCTGGCACCAATTCGCTCGGACTCGCCATGGGTTGGCGCATGACTGCCGAGGGCAAAACCGGAATTGCGAGCAACGCAGCGTATGATCAGTGGTCACCGGCTAGGCAATATTCGTTGTATCATCGCGGCGTGCGCATTTTGACAGAAACCGCAAGTGCGCGAATTGCGACCGCCATTGATTTGCCGTTTGCACAACTAGGCGCGGGACGCGGTTACGAAGCAAAGACTGCCACGTGGAATTTTCCGGCAGTGTGGCCCGGCGGACATTGGTCGTACGGTGACATTGTGTCGTATCAGGTGAGCGCGTCGTGGGCAATGCTGGTTGAAGCCGCCAACAACCGTCGTTTGTGGTTGGAGAGTTATGCGTCCATGGGACGTCGGGCGTTGTCACCCGAGCATCCGTGGACCACGACGCCGGTACCGACAGCATTCATCATTCCAAAGGCGCAGCGCGATTCGCAGGCGTTACAGCGCATGTTGTGGACGTTGCAACATGGCCAGGTAGAAATTCGCACAACGACTTCACCAGTTACGATTGACAACGTCACCTATCCCGCCGGCAGTTATGCAGTGAATCCAATACAGCCGTTTGGTGGATACGGAAAAACAATGTTGGAGCGTCAGCATTATCCCAGCTTGTTCGATTATCCGGGCGGCCCGCCCAAACGCCCGTACGACGTAACCGCGCACACGCTGCCGTTGTTGTTTGGTGTTGATGTTGCGACGGCCACAGTGCCTGTGGCGATGAGCACGACGGCAATTGCGGCAGTCGACGAGCCGCGCTACAACGTTCCGGGGTTGAGTGACAGCAAAGTGCGTCGCATTGGCATTTACAAAAGCCACGCTGACGTGATGGATGAAGGATGGACGCGCTGGATGTTTGATGCGAATCGCATTCCATTCACGTCGCTCGTGGACAAGGACATGGCGGCGGGCAAACTGAATGATCGTTTTGACGTCATCATCATTCCCGACCAGGGCGCAGGTGCAATTACGCGTGGTGTTGGCGCGAATTATCCGGACTCGTTGCGCGGTGGATTAGGCGATGCCGGGACCGCGGCACTCAACACGTTTGTGCAGAACGGCGGCACGTTGCTCGCCTTTAATGCCGCTTCCGGATTCGCAATTGACGCTTTCAAGTTGCCTGTGAAGAACGCGCTGGCTGGCCTTCGCAACACGGACTTCTATGCGCCTGGTTCATTGATTGCGGTCGAAATCAACAAGTCACACGCGATGGCGCGCGGCGTGACTGCGCCAGTTCCGGCAATCTGGTTTGAGGACAGTCCCGCGTTCGACATCACCGATGCGTCACGCGCGACCGCCGTTGTCACGTATCAGGCAAGTGGTGATCCACTGCTGTCCGGCTGGTTGTTGGGCGGCGCAAAACTCAACGGCAAAGCCGCGATGGTTGACGTAACGGTCGGTCGTGGTCATGTCGTGTTGTACGGATTTCGTCCGCAGTACAGAGGACAAACGATGAGTACGCAGCCGCTGATTTGGGATGCAATCGGCCGGCCGCGGCAGTAATGAAACACACTCACACGTTTCATCAATCAAAACCCCGGTTATGACACCTCTCATCAAGTCGATCACCGACGAAATGCGTCGGTACAAGGCGATGGCTGAAGGCGCGCTGGCACAGGTGCCGGAATCGTTGTTGTCAGAACCTGGGCCAGGAAACGGAAATTCTCTCGCAATTATTTGCTGGCATGTCGCTGGCAATTTGCAATCGCGGTTCTCGGATTTTCTCACGGCCGATGGCGAGAAGCCGTGGCGCGATCGCGAGGAAGAATTTGCGGCGCGCGCAATTACCCGTGCCGAGTTGCTGGCGAAGTGGGAATTGGGATGGA
>JBDTTO010000665.1:0-2915 GCA_039930585.1 Gemmatimonadaceae bacterium | reverse complement strand
ACTTACGCGCGAAGCAATTGTCGGGGAGTTGCTCGCGCGTGAACGCGCAGCGCTTCATCGGTCGGTGGCCGACGCATTGGAACGGAAGGGCGGACCAATTTCATCGTACATCGAGTCACTGGCGTATCACGCACACAGCGCGCGCGATTGGTCTCGGGCGCTAAGTGCGTCAACTCGCGCTGCCGATCATGCACTGTCGTTGCACGCGCCGCGTGAAGCGCTCGCGCACCTGGATCGCGCACTTGATGCGGCCAACGAAGCGGGCATCATACCGGAAGTCTCGCTTCGGCTCGCTCGTGGCAGCGCGCTGGAAACGTTGGGCGATTTGCAAGGCGCCCACGACGAGTTTGCAGCCGCACTGGAAACGGCGCGCGTGGGATCACGCCAACGCGATGCGTGGGAAGCATTACATGCGTTGGGGATGTTGTGGGCCGCACGCGACTACGCACGTGCTGGCGAATATCGGAGAGAAGCACTCGTTCAAGCGCGGGTGATTGGCGATGCGTCATTAATCGCACGCAGCCTGAATCGAGTTGCCAACTGGCACGTCAATCTCGAGCAACCTGCGCCGGCACTGCGAGGGCATGCCGAGGCGCTGGAATTGTTTGAGAGTCTGGGAGATCGGCGTGGTGTTGCCGAAACGGTAGATCTCCTGGCTATGACGCACTTCGTCGCCGGCAACATGAGCGAGTCGTCACGAATCTATGAGCGCGCCGTGGCATTGCACGAGGCGAATGGCGATCGCCGCGGTTTGGCGGGCGCGCTCGCATTGCTGTGCCTGAGCGACAGCTCGACGCATTCGTCGTGCACAAGTTTTGGTCGTACCAGCATCGCGCAAAACGCCGTACACGACGAGCGGCCGCTTCGTCTTGCTCGCGAAATTGGATGGCGTGCCGGTGAAGCGTTTGCGTTGTATCTGCTGGGTGATTCGCTTGGGTGGCAAGGCGAATACCAAAGAGCAATTCCGATCGTGCGAGAGTCACTGGCAATTTCGGAGGACATGGAGCACTTGCAGTGGCAGTGCGGCGCTTCGCGTGCGCTCGGAATGATGATGCTGGATTTGCAGGCTCCGGAACTTGCGCGAATTCCACTTGAGCGCGCGCATCAGATTGCCCTGCGCCTGGGCTCACGCACGTGGACGCGATGGTCAGCTGCATCACTGGCCATTGCACTCGCACGATTGGGCGAATACGCGACGGCGCTTTCCATACTCGACGACGCTGTTGTACCGTCGAACATTGGACGCGAAGCGTTGCAGCCCGGCGACGAAGATTCGCCGACACTTGGCGAGCGCTTCCTCAAGCTGGCGCGTGCGGAAGTGGCGCTTGAAATGGGAGAGCCCGCAATCGCGCTCGCTATTGTCGACGAGCGGTTGGCTGCCGAGCAGTTTCCGGTTCCGAGATTGACGTTCATGCGCGCTCGCGCGCTCATGGCGCTGGACGACAACGCGGCCGCAGAAGTTACCTTACGAACAGCGTGTGGCGAGGCGAGCGCAACAAATGCGAAGCCGTTGTTGTGGAGCATTAAAGTGGCGATGGGTCACTTCCTGAAGAAGATGCGTCATCGCGTTGAATCGCGTCAGGCATTTGACGAAGCGTTGATCATCGCCAATGATCTTGCTTCGCGCGTGGACGAAGCGCCGCTGCGGAAAGCGTTTGAGCGCGCCGTTCAATCGCTCATTCCTGACGCGCCAACTCCAACGTCACGCCAAAAGGCGAAAGCATCTTTTGGCGGGTTAACGTCACGCGAACGCGACGTCGCGCGATTGGTTGCACAGGGCAAGGCGAACCGAGCGATCGCACGCGCACTCGGCATTGGTGAACGCACGGTCGAAGGTTATGTGGCTGCCGCGCTGAGCAAACTCGCCTTCAGCACGCGCACGCAGCTGGCCGCGTGGACTGTGGAGCGGGAACTGACCAGGAGTCGCGCCAAAGCATAGGTGTGACACTCAGCTGCGTCCTGCACGGGAATTCCCCGTAGCGACGCCGAGAAGTCCCCGTATCTGAATTTGCTGAACCCGTAGTTCTCCCGCGGTCCGGCGGAATGGTGGTCGGTATTCTCGTTGCACATCGATCAGCGGTCGCAGACAGGCGCGCAAGCATCAGGCGTCGCGTCATGCGAAACGAGAATTACCAACACACCCATCCCATCATGTCCAACACATCTGAATATCCGGCATCTGTTGTCGATCTCAGGACAGATCCAGTTACCGAACGAATCCGCGCCACATGGGTTGCGGGCGACTTTGGCCGTATCGCAACCAGTTACGCGCCGGGCGCTGCAGAGTTTGTGGCGCGATTGCAATTGCAGCGCGATGAACGCGTACTTGACGTCGCCTGCGGAACGGGTAATCTCGCACTCCCAGCAGCCCGCGCTGGGGCGCAGGTTACGGGAATCGACATCGCGCCAAACCTGATTGCGCAGGCAATCGTGAGTGCGGCCGCAGAAAATCTTTCAGCGCAATTCGAAGTGGGTGATGCAGAGTTGTTGCCCTACGAAGACGCGAGCTTCGATACGGTCATCACGATGTTCGGTGCAATGTTTGCTGCGCGTCCGTCGCGTGCTGCCGCAGAACTCTTGCGTGTTACGAAACCAGGTGGCCGCATTGCGATGGCCAATTGGACGCCGACCGGATTCATCGGCCAGATGCTCAAGATTATTGTTGGATACGTTCCGCCACCGGCCGGTTCAATGCCAGTCACGCAATGGGGTGACGAAAGCGTTGTTCGCGAACGACTGGACGGTGTACAGAGCATTACGTGCGTACGTCGCCGAATTCTATTCAACTTTGCGGCGTCGCCCGCCGAAGCCGTGCGCCAGTTTCGCGATTTCTATGGCCCAACTGTTCGCGCATTTGGAATGCTGAACGACGAACAGCGCGGTGCACTGGAACGCGATTTGATTCAGCTGTGGAG
>JBDTTO010000664.1:0-2915 GCA_039930585.1 Gemmatimonadaceae bacterium | reverse complement strand
ACCAATCCATTGCAGTCACGCATCCTGCGGGCGCTCTGTACGCATGGTCGGCTCACGGTTGTTGGCGATGATGCGCAAAGCATCTACGCATTTCGCGGCGCGACGATTCGAAATATTCTGGATTTCCCTGCGCAGTTTCCGGGTGCGCACATTGTCACGCTGGAACAGAACTATCGCTCGGTTCCACCAATTCTTGAAACCAGTAACGCGTTGATCTCGCGCGCGACGGAGCGATACACCAAACAGCTGTGGAGTGATCGCACCGGCGGAGAAGCGCCGTGGCTCGTTACTGTGCGCGATGA
This sequence comes from Gemmatimonadaceae bacterium, assembly GCA_039930585.1. Classification (GTDB taxonomy): domain Bacteria; phylum Gemmatimonadota; class Gemmatimonadetes; order Gemmatimonadales; family Gemmatimonadaceae; genus Gemmatimonas. The sequence goes on along the minus strand of JBDTTO010000664.1, from coordinate 2,613 downwards.
ACACGATCAGACAAAGTTTGTCGTTGAGCGCATTCTTGAATTGCACGAAGAAGGAATTCCGTTGCGAAACATGGCGGTCCTGTTTCGCGCGGGATATTTGTCGGCCGATCTCGAAATAGAACTCGCCAATCGTCGCATTCCGTACGAGAAGTGGGGCGGTCTCAAATTCCTCGAAGCAGCGCACGTCAAAGACGTGGTCGCGTTTCTGCGTGTGCTTGAGAATCCGCGCGACGAAGTGAGTTGGTATCGATTGCTGCGTCTGCTGCCGGGCGTTGGTGATGCAACCGCACGCGTTGCCATTGAAACGCTGATGGCGCACGGCTGGGAACCGCTTGTGCTTGGGAGCGTTCCCGTGTCCGTCCGTGCACGCGACGGCATGCGGGCAATGGCAGCACTGCTTGACGGCTTGCAACGTGTCGGTGCGACTGGTCCCGGCGAAACGATTGCCCTGGTGCGGCAGCTGTATGATCCGTTGTTGCGCGCCACCTACGACGATTCACATGTGCGCCTGGCCGATCTCGATCAACTGGAAACAATTGCGGCGGGCTACGAAGACCGCCGCAGCTTGCTGGACGCGCTCGCGCTTGAACCACCATCCAACACGCAGGATCTCGCAGTGGGAGGCGATGGTGACGATGACGCGCTCATTCTCTCAACGGCGCATTCGGCCAAGGGAAAGGAATGGGACGTGGTGTTCGTCATTCATGCGGCCGACGGTGTATTTCCAATGGCGCGAGCCGCTGGGGATGAGGCGCAGGTTGAGGAGGAGCGACGACTGCTGTACGTGGCCATGACGCGCGCTCGCGATCAACTCGTTGTCACCTATCCGCTGCACAGTTACGCGACGCGTACCAGCGCCGATTTTGCTTACGGACAGTTGAGCCGGTTTCTCGATCATGGAGTGAGGGCAACCATGCAGCGCGTCACAGTGGGGATAGAACCGCCGCAGGCCCTTCCGGCACCACGCGAAGGGCCACACGTTGATTTGCGCGCACTGCTGCGCGGACGATTCGGATCGTAAGCACCTGGTAGCTGTTGACACCTTCGGAAAACCAGCGACGTCACTTCACTGCAATTCTCTAAAATGTTTTCATCACTTCGTACGATCTCGCGCGTTTTGCTTGGCGCATCAGTTGTCGCTGGCGTTGCCGCAACTGGCGTGTTTGCACAAACCACTCCGCCAAAGGCCGCACCGGCCGCCTCGTCGTTCGATCCGTTCCGACTGGACGCCCCGCTGCCAACTGATCCAGCGGTACGCGCGGGTACGCTGCCCAACGGTTTGCGCTACTACATTCGCCGGAATGCCAGACCCGAAAAACGCGTGGAACTGCGCCTGGTGATCAATGCAGGTTCGGTGCTGGAAGACGACGATCAACGTGGACTCGCGCACTTTCTCGAGCACATGGCGTTCAACGGTACGAAGAATTTCGCCAAGAACGATATCGTGAAATATCTCGAATCGATTGGCGTGCGGTTTGGTGCGGATCTGAACGCCAATACGAGTTTCGACGAAACGATTTACATCCTGCCCGTGCCAACGGACAGCGTCGGCTTCCTCGACAAGAGTTTTCAGTTCCTGTCTGATATTGCCACAAACATCACGTTTGATTCGTCGCAGGTAGTGGGTGAGCGCGGTGTCGTGCTTGAAGAATGGCGCGGCCGACTTGGTGCTGGTGAACGCATTCTCGACAAGCAGTTGCCAATTTTTCTTGGCGGTTCGCGCTACGCCGACCGATTGCCGATTGGTTTGCCCACAATCATCGAAGCCGCGAACCCTGCACCGATTCGTCGTTTCTGGCGCACATGGTATCGCCCCGATCTGATGTCTGTGGTTGCAGTTGGTGATGTCGAACCAGCACGGTTGCAGGCACTCATCACGAAATATTTTGGCGGCATTCCGAAACCCACCGCACCGCGCTCGCGCGTGGCTTCGACAGTGCCGAATGTTGACACTACGCGCATTTCAATTCTGAAAGACAAGGAACTCACGAACACACAATTGTCCGTGCGTTGGCAACAACCCGCCAGCGTGGACAAAACGGTGGGTGATTATCGTCGTTCGCTGGTGGAGCGTTTACAGGATGCAATGCTCAATCAGCGATTGAGCGAAATATCGCAGAAACCGGATGCGCCTTTCTTGAACGCCGGCGCAGGCCGCGGAAACTTTGTGCGCCCGCTTGACATCTACATTATTTCTGGCGCGCCGAAAGAAGGTATGGCAATGCAGGCGCTGCAGGTGATGTTGACGGAAGCAGAACGCGTGCGCCAGCACGGATTTCTGCAAAGCGAATTGGATCGCGCCCGCACGAACATGTTGCGCGGTTATGAGCGCGCGTCTGACGAACGCGACAAGACAACCTCCGACAATTTCGTCGAAGAGTACATCGCCAACTTTCTGAGCGGCGAACCGTATCCCGGCATTGCGTACGAAACAGATCTCACGCGCAAGGTGATGCCGCTGGTGACGCTGGATGAAGTGAATGCGTTGGCACGTCAGACGCGTTCCGCCGCCAATCGTACGATCGCAATCACGTCACCGGACAAGGACGGCCTCGCCGTTCCAACTGAAGCCGATGTGAAGAAGGTGTTGGAATCTGTCGCGGGCGCAACCGT